>JAEYRT010000072.1 GCA_023435325.1 Pseudomonadota bacterium
GGGCAATGGAGGGCATGGAGGCAAAGAACTCCACGGCCTCGTCCACTTCCATCTGCAGCACATCGCCAATGCTCTTGCCGCGCCAGGTGACGGCCAGGGTTTCAGGGTTGAAACGGGCGCCGTGGCAAGTTTCGCAGGGCACTTTCACATCGGGCAAAAAGCTCATTTCGATGGTGCGCATGCCCTGGCCTTCGCAGCCTGGGCAGCGACCTTCGCCGGTATTGAAACTGAAGCGCCCCGCGCCGTAGCCACGGGCCTTGGCCTCCAGCGTGTCGGCAAAGAGTTTGCGGATGGTGTCCCAGAAGCCAATGTAAGTGGCGGGGCAGGAGCGCGGAGTCTTGCCAATCGGCGTCTGGTCCACTTCGAGCACACGGTCAATCGCCTCATAGCCCCAGACGGCTTCGCAGCCGACCAGCGCAGGTGTCTTGCCTGCTTCCATGGCTTCACGACCGGCTTTCGTGGATCGCTGGCTGACGAGTGCAGCCACATTGGTCAGCAACACATCGCGCGCCAGCGTGGATTTGCCAGAGCCGGAAACGCCGGTGATGGCCACCAGGCGCTTGAGCGGCACGCTGGCTTCAATGTCTTGCAGGTTGTGCAGGTGGGCGCCATTGACCACCAGCCAGTGCAGTGGGCCAGCGTCTTTGCTGGGGTTTTGCAGTTCGGCATTGGCTTGTGCACTGGCTGCTTCCAGTGCGGCAGCCGCATCAGCAGCGATCTGCTTTTTGGTGCGCTTCCTGGGCTTGGGTGCTTGTTCAACAGGTACATCCGCCGCATCAGGCACACCATGCACAGGACGCCGCGCCTGATAGGGGTGGCGCATGGCGTGCAGCAGGTAACGGCCGGTTTGTGAATCTTCGGCGGCCATGATGTCTTCGGGCTTGCCCTGGGCCACCAGCGTGCCGCCGCGCTTGCCTGCGCTGGGGCCAATGTCGATCACATGATCGGCACGGCGGATGGTGTCTTCGTCGTGCTCCACCACCACCAGCGTATTGCCCTTGTCGCCCAGTTTGTGCAGGGCATTGAGCAGGATGTGGTTGTCGCGCGCATGCAGACCAATGGTGGGTTCGTCGAGCACATAGCACACGCCCTGCAGATTGCTGCCCAGCTGGGCAGCCAGGCGAATGCGCTGTGCCTCGCCACCGGACAACGTGGGCGCACCACGGTCCAGCGTGAGGTAGTTCAGGCCGACTTCTTCGAGAAACTCCAGGCGCCCCAGAATTTCTGGCAGCAGATCGCGTGCAATATCGGTTTCTCGGCCGGTGGTCTCCAACCGCTGGAACCACTGGCGCAACTCGCTGACCGACATCTGCGCCAACTGCGTGATGCCTTTGCCGTGGAAGCTGACCGCACGCGCCCGTGCGTTCAGGCGTGTGCCCTCACAGGTAGGGCAGGTGCATTCCTCGAGGTCTTCGACCTCGTTGGCGGTCAGCGTCAGCTCACGGCCACGGTTGTCTTCGGCCAGTGTGCTGTCGTCGTAGACCTTGCGCTGGTCCTTGCTCAGCTTGACGCCCGTGCCCACGCAGTCGGGGCACCAGCCGTGCTTGCTGTTGTAGCTGAACAGGCTGGGCTCCAGCTCGGAGTAGCTGGTCGCGCAGATAGGGCAGGCACGCTGGGTGGAGTACACCTGCAGCCTGCCCACGCCCTTGCCTTGGTCCGGAGAACCAATGGCGGACTCCAGATCGTCGATGCCCGAGAGCACATGCACCACGCCCTTGCCAATTTCCAGCGTCTTGGCCAGTTGTGCGCGCAGTTCTTTCTCGTTGGTTGCCGTGACCTTCACGCTGGCCACAGGCAGCTCAATCGTGTGCTCCTTGAAACGGTCGAGGCGCGGGAAGCCCGTGGTCGGCAGAAAGGCACCGTCGACACGCAAATGCGTATACCCCTTGGGGCGTGCCCAGTCGGCCAGTTCGGTATACACGCCCTTGCGGTGTACCACCAGCGGTGCCAGCAGGCCGATGTGCTGGCCCTTGAATTGGCTGAGCAGCTGCGCGGCAATGCGCTCGGGCGTTTGCGGTTCGACCGCCGCGCCATCGTGCACGCAGTGCTGTGTGCCCAGCTTCACATACAGCAGACGCAGGAAGTGCCAGACCTCGGTGGTCGTACCCACGGTGGATTTGCGCCCGCCGCGGGACAGGCGCTGCTCAATCGCCACGGTAGGTGGAATGCCCCAAACCGCATCCACTTCAGGGCGACCCGCTGGCTGGACGATGGAGCGGGCATAGGCGTTGAGCGATTCGAGGTAGCGGCGCTGGCCTTCGTTGAACAGGATGTCGAAGGCCAAAGTCGATTTGCCCGAGCCGGAAACACCCGTCACCACGTTGAACTTGCCGCGTGGAATATCCACGCTCAGGCCCTTCAGGTTGTGCTCGCGGGCGTTGACGATTTCGATCGCGTTTTTGCCATCTGATGCTTTGCGGGCGGGCACTGTCAGCTCTTTTTTGTAGAGCATGGGAGCCACTTCCTCCACCAGCTGGCCGCCCACGCCCATGGCCAGGTCGTACTCGCGCAGCGCTTGCGCGGTGTGTGAGCCTTGGACCTGGCGCACTTCCTCGGGCGTGCCTTGTGCCACGATCTGGCCGCCGCCGTCCCCGCCTTCGGGGCCGAGGTCGATCAACCAGTCGCTGGCGCGGATCACGTCCAAGTTGTGTTCGATCACGATCAGGCTGTGGCCCGCTTCCAGCAGCTTGCGCAGTGCGCGCATCAGTTTGGCAATGTCTTCAAAGTGCAGGCCGGTGGTGGGTTCGTCAAACAGGAACAGCGTGCCCTTGCGCGCAATCTTCTGTTTGGATTTGGAGGCAGTCTTGGCAGCTTCGGCGAGGAAACCAGCCAGCTTCAGGCGCTGCGCTTCACCGCCGGACAGCGTAGGCACGGGCTGGCCCAGTTTCACGTATTCCAGGCCCACATCCACGATGGGTTGCAGGGCACGGATCACATCGGCGTCTTGGCTGAACAGCAGGGCGGCCTCGGCCACGGTCAGCTCCAGCACATCGGCCACGTTCAGCACACGACTGCCGCGTTCGATAGTGACTTCCAGAATCTCTTCGCGGTAGCGGCTGCCATGGCAGTCAGGGCAGCGCAGGTATACATCGGAGAGAAACTGCATCTCGACATGCTCAAAGCCCGAGCCGCCGCAGGTGGGGCAGCGGCCATCGCCACTGTTGAAGCTGAACTTGCTGGCCGTGTAACCGCGTTGGGCGGACAGGGGCGCGAGGGCAAACAGTTCGCGAATGCTGTCCCAGGCGCCCACGTACGACACAGGGTTGGAGCGTGCGGTTTTGCCAATGGGGGATTGGTCTACAAACACCACATCGGCCAGATGATCGGCACCGAGTAAGCGGTCGTGCAGGCCAGGGCTGTCGGTGGGTTTGCCAAAGTGGCGCAGCAGGGCCGGTGCGAGGATGTCCTGAATCAGCGACGATTTGCCGGAGCCCGAAACGCCAGTCACCGTGACCAGACGCTGCAGCGGGAAGTCCACGTTCAGGTTCTGCAGATTGTGCTCACGCGCGCCTTCCAGAATCAGGCGCGGGGTGCTGTCGGTGACCATGCGCTTGAAGCCAAAGCCCACTTGCTTGCGCCCACCGAGGTAGGCGCCGGTCAAGGTATCAGCTTGCTTGAGCTCTTCGGGCGTGCCATCAAACACAATCTGACCACCGCGTGCGCCGGGGCCGGGGCCCATGTCGATCATGCGGTCTGCAGCAAACATCACGGCGGGGTCGTGCTCGACGACGACCAGCGTGTTGCCCGCATCGCGCAGGCGGTGCATGGCCTGGGTGATGCGCTCCATATCGCGCGGGTGCAGGCCGATGCTGGGCTCGTCCAGCACAAACAGGGTATTGACCAGCGAAGTGCCCAAGGCAGTGGTCAGGTTGATGCGCTGCACCTCGCCGCCTGATAGCGTGCGGCTCTGGCGGTCCAGCGTGAGGTAGCCAATGCCTACGTCCACGAGGTATTTGAGGCGTGTGCCGATTTCTTCATTGAGCAGCTTGAGCGCCTGGTATTCGCCTTCAGGCAAACCAGTCGCATTCGCGAGGTTCAGGCTGTCAAAAAAGCTGCGCAGCCGTGTGATGGGCAGGCGCATCAGATCGTGCAGGCACAGGCCGGGCAGTGCTTCGAGCTGGTCGCGGCTCCAGCGCACGCCATTGGGCATAAAGCGCTGAGAGGGAGGCAGCACGGCATCGGCCTGCGCCTTGCTGCCGATGCGCCACAGCAGGCTTTCGGTTTTCAGGCGCGCACCGGCGCAGGTCGGGCATTCCGTGTAGCTGCGGTACTTGGACAGCAGCACGCGGATGTGCATCTTGTAGGTCTTGGTTTCCAGGTATTCAAAAAAGCGGCGGATGCCATACCACTGCTTGTTCCACTGCCCCTTCCACAGCGGCGAGCCTTCGATGACCCAGTGTTTTTGCTCTGCGGTGAGCTTGTTCCAGGCGATATCGCGTGGGATACCTTCGGTCTCGGCATGGCGTATCAGGTCATCCTGGATCTCTTTCCAGCCGGGTGTCTGGATCGGCTTGATGGCACCGGTGCGCAGCGTGAGCTTGTCGTTGGGTATGACCAGCCCCCAGTCCACACCGATCACGCGCCCGAAACCACGACACGCCTCGCAAGCACCCACGGCAGAGTTGAAGGAGAACAGCGAGGGCATGGGTGCGGTGTAGCTCAGATGGCTCTCCGGGCAATGCAGGCCTTGTGAGAATTTCCAGGTGAACGTTTCCCCTTCATCGGGCATGACGTAGACGGTCACATGGCCGTTGCCACGTTTGAGTGCGACATCAATGGCTTCCATGGCACGGCTGCGTTCCACGCGGCCAAAGCGAAAGCGGTCAGCCACCACATCCAGGACTTTGACTTTTTCTGGAGGCGCTGCTTTGGTTTTTTTGCCTTTACCGGCTTCTTCCACCAGGGCAGCGCGCTCTACTTCGCGCTCGGCCTGCACTTTGGTAAAGCCGCTGGCTGACAGCCATTGCTCGACCTCTTCCTGTGTGGTGTTGGCCGGCAGCTCGACCGGGAAAGTCAGAGCGATGCGCGGATCGCCCGCAGCCTCACAGCAGCGCTGCTGCAGGGCAGCAAAAATGGTCTCGTTGGTGTCGTGCTGCACCGGCAGCGCGGTCTGGCTGTCGAACAGGTGCGCGGCACGCGCAAACAGGAGCTTGAGATGGTCATTCAGCTCTGTCATCGTGCCTACGGTGGAGCGGGAGTTGCGCACCGGGTTGGTCTGGTCGATGGCAATTGCAGGGGGCACGCCTTCCACGCGGTCCACGGCCGGCTTGTCCATGCGGTCGAGGAACTGGCGCGCATAGGCGCTGAAGGTTTCGACATAGCGACGCTGGCCTTCGGCAAACAGCGTGTCGAACACCAGACTGGATTTGCCCGAGCCACTGGGGCCAGTGACTACGGTCAGTTCGCCTGTGCGGATGTCCAAATCAAGGTTTTGCAGGTTGTGCTGGCGGGCGCCACGGATGCGAATCTGGCCTTGGGTCATGGTGTGCTGCGCGGAAGAAGAAGCTTGAAAAACCAAGCGGCCGATCATTCTAGGCAGGGACCTACCGTTTGTCGGTCGTTGTTGTGAAAGCGCTTGCAGACTTTGCTGGTAAGCAAAAAGGGCTTGCCCTGAGCAGGCAAGCCCTTGGAAGGGGAAGGTTGGGAGGGAGGCGCTTTCGCTTACTTGCGCTTGGTTTCCAGCGCGCGGTTCAGACCCAGTGCCAGCAAGGTGCAGGCTGCCCCCGACAGCAGATAGCCGCCCACTGCAATCGGGCCGAAATGCGAGGACAGGTACAGCGCCACCAATGGTGCAAACGCAGCGCCCAGCAACCATGCCACGTCAGCTGAATAAGCGGCGCCGACATAGCGATAGCGGCGCGAGAAATTGGCGGTGACCGTGCCTGAGGATTGACCATATGACAGGCCCAGCAAGGCAAAGCCCAGCAGAATGAAAATGTTCTGACCGGAAGTGCCACCATTGAGCAGCATGGGCGTGGCGAAGCTGAACAGTCCGATCAGGACGGCCATGGCCCCCAGGGTATTGCGCCGCCCGAAACGGTCGGCCATCCAGCCGGAGAGCACAATGGCGGCAATGGCGATCAAGGCACCCAGCACTTGCATCCACAGGATGTCAGTGACCGGAACATCACCATACAGCGTCATCCACGAAAGTGGGAATACGGTGACCAGATGGAAAAGCGCAAAGCTGGCCAAAGCGGCCAGGGCACCCAGGAAGATGTTGCGCCCCTCCCCACTGCGGGTGAGTTCAAGGGTGCGTGAGGGTGCCAGCTCCAGACTTTTGAACATGTCGGTGTATTCATCGGCCGCCACCAAGCGCAAACGGGCGAACAAGGCCACCACGTTGATGGCGAAAGCCACGCAGAAAGGATAGCGCCAGCCCCAGGCAACAAACTCCTCGTGGGTCAGCTGGTTATGGATATAGGCAAATATGGAGGCCGCCATCACAAAACCGATGGGCGCACCCAATTGCCCGATCATCGCCCACCAGCCACGCTTTTCTCTAGGCACGTTCATTGCTAGCAAAGACGGCAATCCCTCCCAGGAACCCCCAACAGCCAATCCCTGAGCAATACGTAAACCCACCAGCCACCAGATGGCTTGCACGCCAATGCTTTCATAGCTGGGCAACAAGGCAATGCTGACCGTGGCACTACCCAAGAGAAAGAGTGCAATCGTTAATTTGACAGCCATGCCCCAATGGCGCTGTACCAGCATGCCCAATGCAGTGCCCACCGGGCGTGCAATGAAAGCGAGGGCAAAAATGCCAAAAGCTGCCAGCATCCCGTCTAGGGCTGAAAGAAACGGGAAGTACACATGAGGAAAGACGAGAACGCAGGCAATACCGAATACGAAAAAGTCAAAGTATTCGGAGGTGCGCCCGATGATGACGCCGGCAGCGATCTCACCGGGAGTGACCTTTTCATGTCCATGCGTTCCAGCCAGTTGCTGGTCCACGGGTTGACTGTCCAGGAAAGGAGAAGGGTTCACAATGCTTGTCATGGTGCGTTTCCTTGAAGCAATGCACCACTTTTACGCGGCTTGATGCGCGTCAACAAGCAAGGTTTATCCGCCTGCCGTGTAGGAAAAGGGTTTATCGGTAGTTCGATGCGACATTCAAGGCGCAAAAACCCCGGGATATCGAGGGGGTTAGCTGTCGCACGCAAGCCCCAATCTGGGGATGTACTTGACATTTATCAAGTCATTTTTTCAATTTCAGTATTTCCTGAAAAATCAAGGATTTAGGCTTTCTTTGACGGAAGTCTATTGACATGTGCGGGTGCTTAATTCCTACATAAAGACAACACAAGGTAGTGCGATGCCCCTTATCAAGCCGGAAGAAGATGGGGGACAGGAGTAAATTCGGCAGGTTTTGTAATCCGCGTTAACACCTAACAACGCGCGTTTTTCGCGTTAACAGCATGCCTAAATCCACGGAAACCCGCGGGCCAGTCTGGCTCGCTGCCGCAGCCTTGCTCGCGACCCTCACGGGCTGCAGCAATGCCGTCGTGCTTAATCCCGCAGGGGACATTGCTGCTCAGCAAGGCGATTTGGTGGTCACCGCCACCTTGTTGATGCTGATCATCATCGTTCCCGTGATCCTGCTGACTTTGTTGTTTGCCTGGAAATATCGCCAGTCGAATACCGAAGCTGAGTACGACCCTGAATGGCACCATTCGACCGCTTTGGAGTTGGTCATCTGGAGCGTGCCACTGATCATCATCATTGCGCTGGGCGCACTGACCTGGATCAGCACCCACAAGCTGGACCCTTATCGTCCGCTCGACCGTATTTCCGAGACCAAGCCGTTGGATCCCAACGTGAAGCCTCTGGAAGTGCAAGTGGTGGCGATGGACTGGAAGTGGATGTTCATCTACCCAGAGCAAGGCATTGCAACGGTGAACGAGCTGGCAGCTCCCGTGGATCGTCCAATCCGTTTCAAGCTGACCGCCACCCACACCATGAGCGCGTTCTACGTGCCTGATCTGGCCGGCATGATCTATGCCATGCCTGCCATGGAAACCCAGTTGAACGCCGTGATCAACAAGGAAGGTGTCTTCAAGGGCCTGAACTCGCATTACAACGGTGCTGGTTTCTCGGGCATGACCTTCAAGTTCCATGGTCTGAGCAACGAAGGCTTTGACGCTTGGGTGCAAAAGGCCAAGGACGAAGGCAAGGCGCTGAACCGCGAGTCTTATCTGGAGCTGGTAAAGCCTTCGGAGCGCCACCCCGTGACGCGCTTCTCTTCGGTGCAGGAAGGTCTGTATGACCGCGTGCTGAACATGTGCGTGGAAGAAGGAAAGATGTGCATGCACCACATGATGGCCATCGACGCTGCTGGCGGCGCGGCCTACATGAAGAAGGTGGGCTTGAACCTGCCACAGGATGTGTGCTCTGTCGAAAACGCTGACCAAGTGGTGGCCCTGTTGGACCAGCGCGCAGAGGCACAGCAGTAAGCAGTTGACGGATGGAGGTTGCGCAAGCGGCCTTCGCACCACTTAGCAAGAGACTCGATATGTCTGAACCAACAACGTTGACCCATCACCCGCTTATCGGGCGGATTGGATGGGACTCCATACCGATGGCACACGACCCCATCATCTTGGCGACTTTTGTCGCCGTGGTGCTGGGCGGTATTGCGACATTGGGCCTTATGACCAAGTTCCGCCTGTGGGGCCCCTTCTGGCGTGACTGGGTGTGCTCGATCGACCACAAGAAGATCGGCATCATGTACATCGTGCTGGGTATCGTCATGTTGCTGCGCGGCTTTGCCGACGCGGTGATGATGCGCCTGCAGCAGGCCATTGCCTTCGGTGACAACCTGGGCTATTTGCCACCTCACCACTACGACCAGATTTTCACGGCACACGGCGTGATCATGATCTTCTTTGTGGCCATGCCTTTGGTCACGGGTTTCATGAACTACCTGATCCCGCTGCAAATCGGTGCGCGTGACGTTTCCTTCCCCTTCCTGAACAACTTCTCGTTCTGGATGACTGCCACAGGCGCCATCTTGGTGATGGTGTCGCTGTTCCTGGGCGAGTTCTCGACCTCGGGCTGGCTGGCGCTGTCGAATCTGGGCAACCAGAATCCGGGCGTGGGTCTGGACTACTACATCTGGGCACTGCAGTTGTCGGGTGTGGGTACGACGCTGTCAGGTATCAACCTGATCGTGACCATCGTGAAGATGCGTGCTCCTGGCATGAATCTGATGAAGATGCCTGTGTTCGTGTGGACTTCGCTGTGTACCAACGCCCTGATCGTGGCTTCGTTCCCGATCTTGACTGCGGCACTGGCGCTGATGACCATGGACCGCTATTTCGGCACACAGTTCTTCACGAACGAGCTGGGTGGTAACCCCATGCTGTACGTGAACCTGATCTGGATCTGGGGCCACCCTGAGGTGTACATCCTGATCCTGCCCGTGTTCGGCATCTTCTCCGAAATCGTGGCGACCTACTCGCGCAAGCGCCTGTTCGGCTACACCTCGATGGTATATGCGACTGTGTGTATTACCGTGCTGTCGTGGCTGGTGTGGCTGCACCACTTCTTTACCATGGGTTCGGGCGCAGCGGTGAATACTTTCTTCGGTATCACCACGATGATCATCTCGATCCCCACGGGCGCGAAGATCTTCAACTGGCTGTTCACCATGTACAAGGGTCGTATCAGCTACAAACCCCCCATGATGTGGACCGTCGGCTTTATGTGCACCTTTGCCATCGGCGGCATGACCGGCGTGCTGCTGGCCGTACCACCTGCCGACTTCGTGCTGCACAACTCGCTGTTCCTGATCGCTCACTTCCACAACGTGATCATTGGTGGCGTGGTGTTCGGTCTGCTGGCTGGTATCAACTACTGGTATCCCAAGGCATTTGGCTACAAGCTCAACGAGTTCTGGGGCAAGGTGTCGTTCTGGTTCTGGCTGGTGGGCTTCTGGATCGCCTTTACGCCTTTGTACATCTTGGGTCTGATGGGTGTGACACGTCGTGTGAACCACTTTGACGATCATTCGCTGCAGATCTGGTTCGTGGTTGCTGCCATTGGTGTGGCCATCATTGCCCTGGGTATTGCTGCGTTCCTGGTACAGCTGGTGGTTTCCTACTTCCAGCGCGACCAGCTGCGTGACGAGACAGGCGACCCATGGGGTGGCCGTACACTGGAATGGTCGACTTCGTCGCCACCTCCCGTGTACAACTTTGCCAAGACCCCCGTGGTGCATGACATCGACGCATGGTGGGACATGAAGAAGCACGGCTATCAGCGTCCGCTGTCCGGCTTTGAAGACCTGCACATGCCCAAGAACACAGGCGCTGGCTTTGTGATCTCCATGATCGCCATGGTGCTGGGCTTCGCATTGATCTGGCACATCTGGTGGCTGGCCATTGTGTCGTTCGCAGGTGTGATCATTGCCACGATCGTTCACACCTTCAACTACAACCGCGACTACTACATCCCTGCTGCTGAAGTGCAGGCGACAGAAGACGCACGTACTGAGCAGCTCGCACGCCATGGCTAATACATCTATTCAAGCGGGTCAGCGCGAGTATCACCCCGCGCACGAACCACACCCAGAGAACGGTACATCGCTGGGCTTCTGGCTGTACTTGATGAGCGACGTGCTCATCTTTGCAGCGCTGTTCGCCACATTTGGTGTGCTGGGCCGCAGCTACGCGGGCGGTCCTACTGGTGCCGAGTTGTTCAGCTTGGAACTGGTAGCCATCAATACTGCCTTTTTGTTGTTGTCGTCGCTGACCTTTGGTTTCGCGATGCTCAACAAGCAAAAGAAGAACGTCAACGGCACATTGGGCTGGTTGGCTGCAACAGGCCTGCTGGGACTGGCTTTCCTGGCTGTGGAAATCTATGAGTTCGCTCACATCTACAGCATGGGTGCCACGATCCAGACCAGCGCGTTCCTGTCCTCGTTCTTCACCTTGGTGGGTACGCACGGTCTGCACGTTTCCTTTGGTCTGATCTGGTTGGTCGTGCTGATGGTGCAGATTAAGAAAAAGGGTCTGATCCACGCTAACGTGCGTCGTCTGAATTGCCTGTCCATGTTCTGGCACTTCTTGGACGTGGTCTGGATTGGTGTGTTCACCTTTGTATATCTGATGGGGGTGCTGTAAATGAGTGCACACAATACTCACGCAGCTCACGGTGACCACCACGAGGAGCATGACGACCTGCACGTCACCTCGGGCGAGTACATCAAGGGCTTTATCCTGGCCGTCATCCTGACTGTCATCCCGTTTTGGCTGGTGATGGGTGACGTGATCCAAGATCGCGCCACTGCAGTCATGGTGCTGGGTCTTTTTGCAGTGGTTCAGGTGGTGGTGCACATGGTGTACTTCCTACACATGAACGGCAAGATCCAAGGCGGCTGGACCATGATGTCCACCATCTTCTCCGTGGTGTTTGTGGTCATTACGATCGCAGGTACCTTGTGGGTGATGTTCCACATGAACACCAACATGATGCCTTCGCATGCAGAGCTGCCTGCGTTGACACAGCCAGGCGCACAGCCTGATCCTGCCACCCCTGCAGTGCAGCAGACTGCACCTGCAGCGGCCCATACAGGTCACGGCAACTGAAGATGGCCGACATTTCGGGAGCGCGTGGGCGCTCTCGCTCAACCTTCGTGAAGGCGGTGCTCGCGTTAGCGGGCATCGCCCTTTTTATTTCCTTCATCAGCTTGGGAACCTGGCAGGTGCAGCGCCGTGCGTGGAAGCTGGACCTGATCGAACGCGTCAACACCCGTGTGCACAGCCAGCCGGTGCCTGTGCCAACGGTGGCGGACTGGCCGCAGGTCAAACCCGAGACGCATGAGTACCTGCCCATCCAGGCCCAGGGCCAGTGGATGCCCGGGCGCAGCGTGCTGACCCAGGCCGTCAGCGATCTGGGTGCAGGCTTCTGGGTGCTCACACCACTGCAGCAGGCCGATGGCACACAGTTGCTGGTGAACCGTGGCTTTATTCCTGCGGAGCAGCGCAAGGCGTTCGCCGAGCAGATTGCCCAATCCGCTCAAGATGCGACAGGTGAAACCATCACCATCGCTGGCTTGCTGCGCTTTACCGAGCCCAAGGGCGGCTTTATGCGCGAGAACGCACCGGCCGAAGACCGTTGGCATTCACGCGATATAGCCGCGATTGCCCAGGCCAAGGGCCTCAGCCATGTGGCGCCTTTCTTCATGGATGCAGGCTTGCCCACCCAAGCAGTGGCCCCGACATGGCCGCGCGCGGGGCTGACGGTGATCCAGTTCACCAACACCCATGCGGTGTATGCGCTGACCTGGTATGGCTTGGCGCTGATGGTGATCGGCGCTGCTTGGCTGGTGGTGCGTTATGAAAAGCGCAAGCAGGGCCGCTAAAGCAGAGGCTCTGCAGTCCATCGGAAAACACAAAGGCCGCACATGCGGCCTTTGTTTTGGATAGCTGCCAACGCCCAGTGGTTAAGCCTTGGCGCCTTGCCGGGTTCGTTTTTTTCAACCGGGTTTTATGTGACCAGGTAGTGGTCTATCAGCAGCGCGGCAAACACACCGCTGAGGTGAATCAGCGAGAAGCGGAAGGTCTTGCGCGCCAGGGCGTCGGAGTAGTTCATCCACAGACGCAGCGCATACCAGCTAAAGCCCAGGCACAGCACCGAGGCCACGGCAAAGTACAGCCAGCCGCTCATGCCGAAAATCACGGGCAGCAGACAACCTGCAAACAGCACCAGGGTGTAGAGCAGGATTTGCAGCTGGGTGTACTTGGGGCCGTGCGTCACCGGCAGCATGGGCAGGCCGGATTTGCGGTAGTCCTCGACGCGATACAGCGCCAGTGCCCAGAAATGGGGTGGTGTCCACAGAAAGATGATGAGGAACAGAATCAGCGCCTCGGGGCTGACTTCGCCAGTCATGGCCGCCCAGCCCAGCACGGGGGGCATGGCGCCCGATGCACCGCCAATCACGATGTTCTGAGGGGTGGCAGGTTTGAGCACCACGGTGTAGATCACGGCGTAGCCAATGAAGGTTGCCAGCGTCAGCCACATGGTCAGCGGATTGGTGAAGGCCAGCAAGATGGCCGCGCCGGTCAGGCACAGGATGGCAGAGAAGGCCAGCGCCTGCTGGGGAGACAGCTCCCCTTTGGCCGTAGGGCGCCAGCTGGTGCGCTTCATGCGCGCATCAATGTGGCGCTCAACCAGGCAGTTAAAGGCAGCCGCAGCGGCCGACACCAGCCAGATGCCCAGGCAGGCAATCGCCATATCACCCAATTGCGCCAGGCTCGGAACACCGGGCACGGCCAGCACCATGCCGATCAGGGCACAGAACACGATCAGCTGCACCACGCGCGGCTTGGTCAGTGCGTAGAACTGGCTCCAGCGGGAGCCCTGGGAATCACTCAAAGTTTGTGCAGTCATGCAGCAACGCTCCGTGCGCCGTGGGGCGCATTTGTATCGTTTTGCAGCGCCAGGGCGCTGCGGGTGCGGGTGGAGGCCAGGGCCCAGGTCATCACCGTGACCAGCGCCGCAGCACCGCCGGTATGCAATACGGCCGCCACCAGCGGCCAGTCCAGTACCACGTTGGAGAGGCCAGTCAAAAATTGCAGGGCAATCAGGCCCAACAGCCATTTGCGCTGTCCGGCCAGCGCTGGGTGCCTGCGCAGGGCCAGCGCCAGTGCGACCACGGCTGCCACTACCAGATAGGCTGCCAAACGGTGGACGTAATGGATGGCAGTCAGCGCCGCAAAGCTGATATGGCTGCCGTCGGACAGCAGCCCCAGGGGGCGCCAGATCTCAAAGCCCTGGGCAAAGTCCATCGCAGGCCACCAGTTGCCATTGCAGTCGGGGAAGGTGGTGCAAGCCAAAACGGCGTAGTTGGTGCTCACCCATCCGCCAAGTGCCACCTGGGCAAACAGCAGGCCAAACACCAGCCACAACCCTGCACGCAATGGGCCACTGATGGGCGTGGGCTGCTGATGCATCACGGATTGCTGGTGGCCTACGGCCTGCACGCACAGTAACACCAGCAGGAACAGGCCGCCCAGCAGGTGCAGGGTGACGATGGCGGGGAACAGTTTCATGGTCACCGTCAGCGCGCCAAAAGCGCCTTGCACTAGCACCCAGAACAGGGTGAATGCGGCCCACGCGGGGTGGCGTGCACCGTGCAGCGGGGTTTTGCGGTGTTCGCGCCAGGCCAGCACCAGCAGGGCGATGATGAGCACGCCCACCATGGTGGCCAGATAGCGGTGGATCATCTCGATCCAGGCTTTGCTCAGGGTCACGGGGCCGGTGGGCATGGCTGCTTCGGCGGCGGCAATATCCGCACGTGCCCCGATGGGGCTGGAGCTGCCATAGCAGCCTGGCCAGTCGGGGCAGCCCAGGCCGGAGTCGGTCAGGCGCGTGAAGGCGCCAAACAGCACCAGATCAAACGTGAGAAACAGGGTCAGCAGGCCCAGTGCCTGCAGGCGACGCGCCGAACCCGCGCCGCGGTTGCGGTGCCAGACCCACAACAGGGGTCCCAGGGCAATCACGGCGCCCAAGGCCATGAGTTCTAGCAGTGGCGCTAAATCGTAAAGAGGCTGTTCGCCCATCAGCACTCCTGAAGCATTGGCTGAAACATGTCCGACGAAGATCTGCCAGGTCCGCTCCATGCAGCCTGGTCAGAGAGGGAGGTCTCCGAATGGCCCGCCTGGCGGGCGCGGCACCTTGTCTGACGCAAGGGAGCCGGGGTGATCATTCAGCCGGTACAGGCCACAGATTTGCACGGCACCTGCGCGGTGCCTATCGGGCAAAACCTTGATCTGGCGCAGATTCTATATTTCGCGCCTGTGGTTTGCAGCAGAGACCCTGAAAGCTGGCATGGCTGCATGCGGGTTTGCCAATAAAACAGGAGCTGCTTGCGTAGATAAATCAAGCATTTCAGAGTTAAAACTATCTGAAACGATTGTTTATAAAGCGTTAGCAGCTTCTATTTTTAATTTGCCAAATGGGTGGCGGCCAAGAGTGCGGGCAGCTTTGCCATGTCGTCAAACACCTTGCTGGCACCCGCATCCAGCAGCTGTTCGGGAGTGGAATGGGCATTGACCTTGGGGCAGTAGCCCCATACCGTCGCCCCGGCGCGCACACCGGCGGTAAGGCCGGGCACCGAGTCTTCAATCACCAGGCAGTGCTCGGGCGCGATGTCCAGCGATGCAGCGGCCGCCAGATACACATCGGGCCAGGGTTTGGTGCGGGGCAGGTCATGACCGCTGAAGACGTGGCTGCCAAAGTACGGCAGCAGGCCGACCTTCTCCAGTTGCATCAGCACCTTGGGCTTGTCCGCCCCGGACGCCACGGCGATCCGGCCACCCAGCTGCGCATGCACCTGGCGCACGGCTTCGACCGCGCCGTCAATGGCCACCAGTTCGGCGCGCAGGCGCTCGTTGCGGTGGGCGTAGAACGCGGCCATCCAGGCATCGGTCAGTGGTTTGCCGGTTTCGGCCTCGATGCGTGCTGTTTCACTGCGCACGGTCTTGCCGATGAAGATGCGCATGCAGTCGGCTTCGGACAGCTCCCACCCCGCTTCATTGAGCATGGCGTGCAGCACACGGTTGGTGATGAGTTCGCTGTCGACCAGAACACCGTCACAGTCGAACAAAATGGCTTGAAATTGCATGGCTGTCAGCGCTGCATGGGCAAGCGCCAGAGGTCAGAAAAATTAAAACTGGTCGCCGTCCACGTAGAACCAGCGGCCGTCCTCCCGCACAAAGCGGCTGCGTTCGTGGAGGCGCACGGCACGGCCCGCCACGCGAAAGCGCGCCACGAATTCCACTTCGGCCGTGGTGTCGCTGGTCGGCATGAAGGCCTTGACCTGCAGGCCCAGCCACTTGGCGCCAGGCTCGAAATCCAGGCTGGCCGGACGCTGGCTGTCATGCCACGTGGCCAGCAGATAGGGTGCACGCTCCAGCACAAAGGCCGTGTAGCGCGAGCGCATCAAATGTTCAGCATCCGGGGCGGGTGTGGTGTCCAGGTGTTCCACAAAGCGGCCGCAGCAGTCTGCATAGGCCAAGGCCTTGCCTTTGGAATGGGTGCGCCCGCAGGGGCAGGCGGCGCTGGGCTGCAAGTTCATGAAAGCGGTCACAGAAAAACAGGTGGCGCTGATTGTGTGCCAAAAAATGAACGGGTGTTGCCGTCTTGCTTTGTGACGTTGACGTTCACGTCAATAATGCAGGCCATGAGCAAAGACATAACGGCCCCACCCACCACTTATTCCATCAGCGATCTGGCCCAGGAATTCGACCTGACCACGCGCGCCATTCGCTTTTATGAAGACATGGGGTTGCTGCAACCGGAGCGCCAGGGAACAGGAGGGCGCACCCGTGTCTACAGCACGCGGGACCGTACGCGCCTGCGGCTGACGCTGCGCGCCAAGCGTTTGGGCCTGTCGCTGGTGGAAGCCAAGGAAATCATCGACCTGTACGACAGCCCGCGTGACACGGGTGTGCAGCTGGAGCGCTTTCTGGAGGTGCTGGGACAGCACCGCGAGCAACTGGAGACGCGCATGGAAGAGTTGCGGGTGACGCTGGACGAGATTCGCGCCCACGAAAAGGAAGCCAAGTCACTTTTGCGAAAACTGTTGAAAACAAAAGCTGCATAATTGACGTTAACGTAAAAGGAATAAGAGGCGAAAACCCCTTCGCCAAGGAGACAAGATGGCCGACACTGAACGTCTGCAGCGTGTGCGCGAGAGCTTTGCGCTGCAAGGCGCCATGCACACACTGGGCGCACGCCTGACCCACTTGCAAGCGGGTGAGGTGGACATCTGCTTTGACTGGGCGCCCGGCCTGACGCAGCAGCACGGCTTCATCCATGCCGGCATGTTGTCCACGGCGCTGGATTCGGCCTGTGGCTATGCGGGCTTCAGCCTGATGCCGCCCGAGGCCGGGGTGCTGACCATCGAATTCAAATCCAATCTGCTGGCGCCCGCCAAGGGGCAGTCTTTCCGCTGCGAAGGACGTGTGCTCAAGCCCGGGCGCACCATCATCGTGGCTGAAGGAAGGGCCTATGCCCTGGACAACGGCCAGGAAAAACTCTGCGCGACCATGCAGTGCACGCTGATGGCCGTACAAGGGCGCCAAGACATTGCCGGGAAATAAAGCGGCCCGCAGACGGACGCATTCCACCCACCATTTCAGGATCAGGAGACAACAGCATGAACAATTTGCCAGGCTTGAACTTTCAGCTCGGAGAAGACATTGACGCACTGCGTGATGCGGTGCGCGAATTTGCGCAAGCGGAGATTGCACCACGCGCGGCAGAGATCGACCGCAGCGACCAGTTTCCCATGGATGTGTGGCGTAAGTTTGGCGACTTGGGCGTGCTGGGCATCACCGTGCCTGAAGCCTATGGCGGCGCCAACATGGGCTATTTGGCGCACATGGTGGCGATGGAGGAAATCTCGCGCGCCAGTGCCGCTGTAGGCTTGTCGTATGGCGCGCACTCCAATCTGTGCGTGAACCAGATCAACCGCAATGGCACGGAGGCCCAGAAGCAGAAATATCTGCCCAAGCTGATCAGCGGCGAGCACGTGGGCGCACTGGCCATGAGCGAGCCCGGCGCCGGTTCGGACGTGATCAGCATGAAGCTCAAGGCCGAGGACAAGGGCGGCTACTACCTGCTCAACGGCTCCAAGATGTGGATCACCAACGGCCCGGACGCCGACACGCTGGTGGTCTATGCCAAGACCGAGCCGGAGATGGGCGCGCGCGGCGTGACGGCCTTTTTGATCGAAAAGGGCATGAAGGGCTTTTCCATTGCGCAAAAGCTCGACAAGCTGGGCATGCGCGGCAGCCACACGGGCGAACTGGTGTTCGAGAACGTGGAAGTGCCCGCAGAGAACGTGCTGGGGCAGGTCAACGGTGGTGCCAAGGTGCTCATGAGCGGTTTGGACTACGAACGCGCCGTGCTCACCGGAGGTCCGCTGGGCATCATGCAGGCTGTGATGGACAACGTGGTGCCCTACATCCACGACCGCAAGCAGTTTGGACAGAGCATTGGCGAGTTCCAGCTCATCCAGGGCAAGGTGGCCGACATGTACACCGTGCTGCAGGCAGGTCGCTCGTTTGCCTACACCGTGGCCAAGAATCTGGACATGCTGGGCACCGAACATGTGCGCCAGGTGCGCAAGGACTGCGCGAGCGTGATTCTGTGGACAGCCGAGAAGGCCACATGGATGGCGGGCGAAGGGGTGCAAATCTATGGCGGCAATGGGTATATCAACGAGTATCCGCTGGGCCGCCTGTGGCGAGATGCGAAACTCTACGAGATTGGCGCTGGCACCAGTGAAATCCGTCGCATGCTGATTGGTCGCGAGTTGTTCGCGGAAACCTGCTGATGGGTGGCGCACTGGCGGGCGCTGTTTTGCAACGAGAAAGGAATGCCACATGACCACTACCTCCATCGAAGAACTTTTTGTGCACAACAAAGAGTGGGCTGCCCAGATGGAGTGCGAACGACCCGGTTTTTTCACCGGCTTGATGGCACAGCAAAAACCCCGATACATGTGGATTGGCTGCTCGGACAGCCGCGTCCCTGCCAACCAGATCACAGGCCTGGAGCCCGGTGAAATCTTTGTGCACCGCAATGTGGCCAATGTGGTGGTGCCCAGCGATTTGAACTGTCTGTCCACCATCCAGTACGCCGTGGACCACCTCAAGGTGGAACACCTGATGGTCGTGGGCCACTATGGCTGCGGTGGCGTGCTGGCTGCACTGGAAGGCATGCGCCTGGGCCTGGTGGACAACTGGACCCGCCACGTGCGCGATGTGCGCGACAAGCACTACGACCTGATCATGGCCACGCCGGTGCAACATCGCCATGACGTGCTGTGTGAGCTCAATGCCATCGAGCAAGTGGTCAATGTGGCGCAAAGCACTGTCATGCGCGATGCCTGGGCACGCGGCCAGAAAGTCTCGCTGCACGGCTGGTGCTATAGCCTGAAAAACGGCCACATCACCAACCTGGAGATGACGGTGCCCGGTGTGGGTGGGCTGCATGAGATCCACCAGGAAGCCGTGAAAAAAGTGGCAGCGCGCCAGCGCGACTGAGTGGCCGAAGTAGCACAAGCACCATGAACTTGGAAAAATGGCGCAGAGCGTGGCTCCAGGTGCATGGTGACCATGCACTGGCCCCGTTTGCTGCATGAGAGGGGCTGCCGTGTTCCCGCAAAGACTGGATGCGCCGCAGGCCTATGACATTGCACTGGCCATGATGGAGGGCGTGCACCGCCACTATCAGCTGTTTCGTGCAGCGTCCCAGAGCGCCAAGGCGCGCTTCGAGCAGGCCGACTGGCTGGGCCAGCAGCGAGCGCAAAGCGAGCGCATCGCGTTTTACGACCAGCGCGTCAATGAATGCGTGGCGCGGCTCAACCAGGAGTTCCGTGCGGACAGTCTGCCCATGAATGTATGGCAGCAGGTCAAGCTGCACTACATCGGCCTCATGGTGGGGCATTTGCAGCCCGAGCTGGCAGAGACCTTTTTCAACTCCGTCACCACCAAAATCCTGCACCGCACGCACTTTCACAACGATTTCATCTTTGTGCGGCCTGCAGTCAGCACCGAATATCTGGAGGCGCCGGACGCACCCGCCTTTCGGGCGTTTTACCCTGGCAATCTGGATGCCCTGGTGCCCACACTGCACAGTGTGATCGGGCACTTTCAACTGCAGGCCAAGTTCGACAACCTGGGGCGTGATGTGGTGCTGCTGGCAGCGCGCATTCGCCAGCGTTTGCAGGGGCTGACCTTGCGTGCGAACCTGCAGATTCAGGTGCTCAGCAGCTTGTTCTTCCGCAACAAGGGGGCGTATGTGGTGGGTCGGATCATCACGGGCTACACCGAGATTGCCCTGGCCATTCCCATCCTGCACGCCAGCCACGGACGTGGTTTGGTGCTGCATGCGGTGTTGCTGGATGAAGAGGACTTGCATGGGCTGTTCAGCTTTGCGCGGGCGTATTTCATGGTGGACATGGCCGTGCCCAGCGCCTACGTGGAGTTTTTGCACAGTCTGATGCCGCGCAAGCCACGCGGTGAAATCTATAGCGCTCTGGGCTTGGCCAAACAGGGCAAGTCCATGTTCTACCGCGATTTGCTGCACCACCTGCGCCACAGCAGCGACCAGTTCCGCATTGCGCCCGGCATCCAGGGGCTGGTCATGCTGGTGTTTGATTTGCCGAGCTTTCCCTATGTGTTCAAGCTCATCAAAGACAGGTTTCCCGCGCCCAAGGAAACCACGCGCCAGGACGTGCAGGCCAAGTACCGCCTGGTCAAGCAGCACGACCGCGTAGGCCGCATGGCCGACACCATGGAATACAGCCTGGTGGCTTTGCCTCTGGAGCGTTTCTCGCCCGAGCTGCTGCAGGCCCTGCAAACACAGGCAGGCGCCCATGTGGAGATCAGTGACCGGGATGGTGACGGCAAGATGGAAGTCATCATTGACCATCTCTATATCGAGCGCCGCTTGCTGCCACTGAACATGTTCCTGAAAGAGTGCATGGATGCGGGGCTGGATCAACCCAAGCCGCGCGCAGCGTTAGAGCGTGCCGTGCTTGAGTACGGCAACGCCATCAAGGATCTGGTCGCGGCCAACATCTTTCCCGGCGACATGTTGTGGAAAAACTTTGGGGTCACGCGTGGCGGCAAGGTGGTGTTCTACGACTATGACGAGATCGAATACCTGAGCGAGTGCAACTTTCGCGCCGTGCCCGAGCCCCGCAACGAGGAGGAGGCCATGAGCGGCGAGATCTGGTGGCGAGTGGGGCCCAAGGATGTGTTCCCGGAGACGCTTGCGCCATTCCTGCTGGCCCATCCGGTGGTGCGCGATGTGTTCATGCGCTACCACGCCGATCTGCTCACGCCCGAATTTTGGAAGGCCCACCAGGCGCGCATTGCGCAAGGCCATGTGCACGATGTGTTTCCATATGACCGCAGCCGGCGCCTGCTGCCGGATGTGGTGCACTAGGACAACGTTTTTTTGATGGATTGGCAACGATTAACACCATAAGGAGACCTGTATGCCACAACACCAAGACCCCGTAGTGATCGTCAGCGCCGCACGCACACCCATGGGCGCATTCCAGGGCGACTTCGCGGATCTGGCTGCCCATGATCTGGGTGGCGCAGCCATCAAAGCCGCCGTCGAGCGCGCGGGGATTGCCCCTGAAAAAGTCGAGGAAGTGCTGTTTGGCAACTGCCTGATGGCTGGTCAGGGCCAGGCACCTGCACGCCAGGCGGGGTTCAAGGGCGGTCTGCCGCAAAGCACGGGCGCAGTCACGCTGTCCAAGATGTGCGGTGCGGGCATGGAAGCCACCATCCTCGCCCACGACCAGCTGATTGCTGGCAGCCGCGAAGTCATGATTGCCGGGGGCATGGAGAGCATGACCAATGCGCCCTACCTGCTGAAAAAAGGCCGCGCGGGCTACCGCATGGGGCATGACAAGGTCTATGACCACATGATGCTCGACGGCCTGGAAGACGCCTATGAAGCCGGCCGCAGCATGGGCACCTTTGGCGAGGATTGCGCGGCCAAGTACAGCTTCACGCGCGAGCAGCAGGATGCCTACGCCATTGCCAGCGTGCAGCGTGCACAGGCCGCCGCACAAAGCGGCGCGTTTGATGCAGAGATCACGCCGGTGACGGTCAAGACCCGCAAGGGCGAAGTGACAGTCAGCGTGGATGAAGGTCCGGCCAAGGCCAAGCTGGACAAGATTGGCAGCCTCAAGCCCGCGTTCAAGAAAGACGGCACCATCACCGCCGCCTCCAGCTCCAGCATCAACGACGGTGCTGCCGCCATGGTGCTGATGCGCGAGTCCACAGCCAAAGCCATGGGCTGCAAGCCACTGGCCAAAATCGTCGCCCACGGCACACACGCCCAAGCGCCAGAATGGTTCACGACGGCGCCTGTGGGGGCCACGCAAAAGGCCTTGCAAAAAGCGGGCTGGAACGTGGAGGACGTGGATCTGTGGGAAGTCAATGAAGCCTTTGCCGTCGTGCCCATGGCGCTGATGGCGGAACTCAACGTACCGCATGACAAGGTGAACGTGCACGGCGGTGCCTGCGCACTGGGCCACCCCATTGGTGCCAGCGGTGCGCGCATCCTCGTCACGCTGATCCATGCCTTGCAACGCCATGGCAAGAAAAAGGGTGTGGCTACGCTGTGCATTGGCGGCGGCGAAGGCACAGCCATGGCGATTGAGCTGCTGTAAACCACCAGGCGGTCAGTGCCTGCCTGTGCAGACGCTGACCTGCTGTTGTGAGAAGGGGCGATATGGCAAGTATTTTGGTCATTGGGGCTTCACGCGGCATTGGCCGTGGCCTGGTGCAGGCCTGCATTGCGCGCGGCGATCGAGTGATTGCCACGGTGCGCAAGCCTGAAGATGTGCAGACACTGCGAGAGGACGGTGCAGAGGTGCTGGTGGTGGACGTGGCCCATCCCGCCAGCGTCAGCGGTCTGGCCTGGCAACTGGATGGCGTGGAACTGGATCAGGCCTGGTATGTGGCCGGTGTCTGGGACGGCGGCAGTGCTGACACACCGCCGACACAACCGGATTTTGACCGCGTCATGCACGCCAATGTGCTGGGTGCCATGCAGGTGCTGCCCCAGGTGATGCCCTGCGTGGAGGCAGCGGTTGGCACCATGGTCTGCATCAGCTCCATGATGTCGCGCCTGTCCCAGGCAGAGAGCCGTGCCTGGCTGTATCGCACCAGCAAGGCCGCACTCAACATGGTGGTGGCCTGTGCGCAGAGTCAGTGGCAAGGCGCGCATGTGATTGCCATGGACCCTGGCTGGGTACAGACCGATATGGGCGGTGAGGGCGCCAGCATCAGCGTCGAAGCCTGTGTGCAAGGCATGCTGAGCACCGTGGCGCAGCTTGACGATGCAGACAAAGGCGCCTTTGTGCGCTATGACGGCCACCGCTGGGAAGATTGGTGACTGAATAATTGATAGCTGTTAACGCTTGTCATATAAGCACTTCCAATATCTTTATGTTTGAAACAAAGGACTGGTAAGCGCTGGCAGCTCACTTTTTATAAAAACAGCAAGGAGGCAAGATGCTGCTGAGTGAAGACCAAACCATGATCCGCGACGCCGTGCGCAGCTTTGTGCAGGAGGAGATCGCGCCCCACGCCGCACGTTGGGACAAGGAGCACCACTTTCCCAAGGATGTGCACCAGGGACTGGCGGCACTGGGCTGCTACGGCATCTGCGTGCCTGAAGCATACGGCGGCGCGGGGCTGGACTATGTGAGCCTGGCCGTGGTGCTGGAAGAAATCGCCGCCGGCGATGGCGGCACCAGCACCGTGATCAGTGTGACCAACTGCCCGGTCAATGCCATTCTGATGCGCTACGGCAATGCAGCGCAAAAGCAGCAGTGGCTCACACCACTGGCCAAGGGCGAAATGCTGGGTGCTTTCTGTCTGACCGAACCGCATGTGGGTTCGGATGCCTCGGCGCTGCGCACCACGGCGACCCGGGAGGGGGACGACTATGTGATCAACGGCGTCAAGCAGTTCATCACCAGTGGGCAGAACGCCGATGTGGCCATCGTCATCGCGGTGACCGACAAGGCCGCCGGCAAAAAGGGCATGAGTGCTTTTCTCGTGCCCACCTCCAACCCTGGCTACGTCGTGGCGCGCCTCGAAGACAAGCTGGGCCAGCACAGCAGCGACACAGCGCAGATCAACTTTGACAATTGCCGTATTTCTGCCGAGCACCTGATTGGCGCCGAAGGCGAGGGCTACAAGATCGCCCTGGGTGCGCTGGAAGGCGGGCGCATCGGCATTGCCGCCCAAAGCGTGGGCATGGCACGTGCAGCGTTCGAGTGTGCGCTGCAATACAGCAAGGAGCGTGAGAGCTTCGGTCAACCCATCTTCCATCACCAGGCTGTGGGGTTTCGCCTGGCCGACTGTGCCACGCAGATCGAGGCCGCACGCCAGCTGATCTGGCATGCGGCCAGCCTGCGCGATGCCGGGCTGCCCTGCCTGAAGGAAGCCGCCATGGCCAAACTGTTTGCCAGCGAAATGGCCGAGCGCGTGTGCAGTGCGGCCATCCAGACCCTGGGGGGCTACGGTGTGGTCAGCGACTTTCCCGTGGAGCGCATCTACCGCGATGTGCGCGTGTGCCAGATCTATGAGGGCACGAGCGATGTGCAGAAAATCCTGATCCAGCGCGCGCTTGCATAGATGACAGATGCAGCGGGTTTGCCCGCTGCCCTGGCACGGCAGATGGTTTTTAGCATGGCGGTTTCACCCACTACCAGGAGACATGGCCATGCCCTTTGCCGACGTGAACGGTCAACGCATTTTTTATACCGACACTGGCGGTGGCGCAGGCCAGCCGGTGCTGGTGTTTTCGCACGGCCTGTTGATGGACCACAGCATGTTCGATCCACAGGTTCAGGCATTCAAGGGCCGTTATCGCTGCATTGCCTGGGATGAGCGCGGACACGGTCAGACTTCCACGCCCGGCACCTGCGCACCGTTCAGCTATTACGATTCGGCCGACGATCTGGCAGCTTTGCTTCGGCATCTGGGCGTGACACAGGCCGTGCTGGTGGGCATGTCGCAAGGCGGTTACCTGTCACTGCGCTGTGCGCTCACGCATCCGGCGCTCGTGCAGGCACTGGTGTTGATCGATACGCAGGCTTCACCGGAAGATCCTGCGCTGATGCCGCACCACATGGCATTGGTGCAGCGCTGGGCACAGGGCGGTCTGGACGATGACATGGCTGCCACGGTGGAATCCTTCATCCTGGGCGAAAGCTGGGAAGGGGCCGCTGTCTGGAAAGCCAAATGGAAGCAGGTGGACAACGCCAATCTGATCCAGTGCTTCACCACCCTGGGCCAGCGTGACGATATTTCGGAGCAGATCCGCCAGATTCAGGTGCCTGCGCTGGTCATTCATGGCAGCAATGACCGTGCAATTGTCCCCGAGCGCGCCAGAGCCATGGCACAGGCGCTGCCCCGGTCGCAATGGGTGGAAGTGCCAGGCGCGGGCCATGCACCCAATCTGACGCACCCTGAGCCGGTGAACCAAGCCATGGCCACCTTCCTACAGCAATTGGGCTGAACGGGACGCCACCGCAGCCACACGGCATTGCCACATGGCGCAGGCGCAGCATGCGTTCACCGCAGTGCCCTGTGTGGCGGAACTTCTGGCTTGCAATGCCACACTGAAGGAATGCAACAGGAGAATCACCATGGGCATTCCAGGTAGTGCAATCACGTCCCCATCCGTTTATGCGTCGCGCAGGCAGTGGCTGGCCTTGCTGGCTGGTGGAGCAGCAGGCGCTACGCTGGCAACCTGGGCGCAGCGGGACGCGCTGGCCGCCAGCGCTGCCACTGCCTGGCCTGCTCTGGCGCATGTCCCCAGCACCGTTGAGGGAGTGCGTACGAGCGAAAGCATCACGGCGGCCGCTCATGCGAGCAGCTACAACAATTTCTACGAGTTTGGTGTGGGCAAGGATGACCCTGCACGCCATGCGCATGTCATGCCCATTTCACCCTGGACGGTGGAAGTGGAGGGCCTGGTGCACAAACCCGGCAAGTGGGCCCTGGAAGATCTGCTTAAGCTCAGCCCCATGGAAGAACGCATCTACCGCCTTCGCTGCGTGGAAGGCTGGAGCATGGTGATTCCGTGGGTGGGTTACTCGCTGGCCGAGCTGATTCGACGTGTCGAGCCCATGGGCAGCGCCAAGTTCGTGGAGTTCGTGACGCTGGCAGATCCTGAACATATGCGTGGTCTCAAGAGCCGGGTACTGGACTGGCCCTATACCGAAGGATTGCGTCTGGATGAAGCCATGCATCCGCTGACGCTGCTGGCCTTTGGCATGTACGGCCATGTGCTGCCCCATCAAAATGGGGCGCCCGTGCGCTTGATCGTGCCGTGGAAGTACGGTTTCAAGAGCGCCAAAAGCATCGTCAAGATCCGTTTTGTGGAAACCATGCCTGCTACGGCGTGGAGCAAAACGGCCAAACATGAATATGGCTTTTATTCCAACGTGAACCCGCAGGTGCCGCATCCACGCTGGAGCCAGGCGACGGAGCGACGCATCGGCGAAGGCGGGCTGTTTGCGCCCAAGCGGCCCACCTTGTTGTTCAATGGCTATGCCGATCAGGTCGCGCAGCTTTACAGCGGCATGGATTTGAAGCGCAACTACTGATGGCGGCTTCCCCCGTTCAGCGAGCTTTGCTGCATGGTGCAGCCAAACCTGTGGTGTGGCTGCTGGCGCTGCTGCCTGTGGCCTGGCTGGTCCATGGCGTGCTCACCGACAACCTGGGTGCCAATCCTGCGGAGGCCCTGATTCGCAGTACGGGCGACTGGGCGCTGCGCAGCCTGTGCGTGGTGCTGGCTGTGACGCCTTTGCGCCAGCTCACCGGCTGGCATGCCCTGGCAAGGTTTCGTCGCCTGCTGGGGTTGTTCGCCTTCTTTTATGCCGCTTTGCATGTAATCAGCTATGTCTGGCTGGATATGGGCTGGGAATTCCGCGCCCTGGTGTCCGACATCGTGCAGCGGCCTTTCATTCTGGTTGGGGCGCTGGCAGCCCTGGTATTGCTGCTCCTGGCGGCCACCTCACCTATGGCCGTGGTGCGTGCGCTGGGAGGCAAGCGCTGGCAGCGCCTGCACCTGGGCATTCATCTGGCAGCGTGGCTGGCACTGTTGCACTTTTTCTGGATGCGGGCAGCCAAGAATGATCTGATGGAAGTGGGCATTTACGCCGCCATCATTGCCTTGCTGCAGTCATGGCGGTTGGTGCGACAGTTGCGTGCGCACCGGAGTTGAGGTTGAGGCTCAGGGCCTGTCAGCGCTGCGTTCGGGCAAATCCGGGAGCACGGTGTCAGGCAGGGAAGCGCGGTCCTGGGCAGCAGGATCTGTCGGCAGATACAGCGGGCCTCTTTGGCCACAGGCCCCCAAGGCTGCCGTACAAACGGCAAGGGCAATGCACCTGACTAGAATTTGGGAAGCATTCAACATACGCCTGGATTGTAATGACCGACCTTGAATACCTTGATAAAGCCGAGCAGCTGCTGCTGGCCGTGGAGCAGTCCTGCGACCGACTCAACGATGACACGGACGCCGATATCGACGCGCAACGCGTTGGCGGCATGGTGACCTTGGTGTTTCCCAACCGTTCTCAGATCGTGATCAACCTGCAAAAGCCTTTGCATGAGGTCTGGATGGCAGCCAAGGCTGGTGGCTTTCACTATAAGTTTGATGGTCAGCACTGGCAAGATACCAAGGGAAGCGGTGAATTCTTTGAAAATCTCAGCCGTTTCGCCAGCGAGCAGACAGGTTTGACGCTCCATTTCACCTCTCAAGTGGATTGACGCCGAAGACCCCCAGCAAAAAGCCCGGTTCCTTTGGGGGAAACCGGGCTTTTTGCTGGGGGCTGCTGCTCAGCGCCTCAGGGGCGCTCAAGCTCAGTTACGGAACAGATCCAGAATGCGATTGCGCTCCTCGGGAGGTGGTGCCTCCGTCGGCTCATTCGGATTGGCGTAGGTGCTGCTGGTCATGCCCAGATTGGGCGCGGCGGCGGGTCCGGTGAACTCGTCGTAATACCACTCACCGCCCATGTTCACCACGCCGGCAGGCACTGGATATTCGGCCACGGGGACGTCCTTGAGCGCATGCTGCATGAAGTTGATCCAGATTGGCAGGCTCAGGCCACCACCGGTTTCGCGTGAACCCAGGTTGCGAGGGTTGTCATAGCCAATCCAGGTCACTGCTGTCAGCGTGGGCTGGAAGCCCGCGAACCATGCATCGACTGCATCGTTGGTCGTCCCTGTCTTGCCATACAGGTCTGGACGCTTGAGCGTGGACTGGGCACGCGCGGCCGTTCCCGACTTGGTAACGGTTTGCAGCATGCTGTTCATGACAAACGCATTGCGGGCCTCAATGGCGCGCGGCTGCTGTTCCAGGGGCTTGGGTACATGTGCGGACAAGACATTGCCCTTGTGGTCCGTGATTTTGGAAATCAGCCATGGATTGATGTGATAGCCACCGTTGGCAAACACGGAAAAGGCGGTCGCCATCTGCATGGGGGTGACGGCACCCGCGCCCAGGGCCATGGTCAGATAGGCCGGGTGGCGCTGGGCATCAAAGCCAAAGCGGGTGATCCACTCCTGGGTGAATTGCGGTGTCGTGAAATCCAGCACACGGATCGACGGAATGTTTCTGGATTTGGCCAGCGCGGTGCGTGCTGTCATGGGGCCTTCGAACTTGTTGTCGTAGTTGCGAGGTTCCCAAGGCTGGCCCCCTGTCACGCTGGCGCCGTAATACAGCGGCGCATCATTGATCATGGTCGCAGGGCTCAGACCTTTTTCCAGGGCCGACGAATAAATGAAAGGCTTGAAGGTCGATCCAGGCTGACGCCATGCCTGGGTCACGTGGTTGAACTTGTTCTTCTGGAAGTCAAAGCCTCCCACCAGGGCGCGGATCGCACCGGTACGCGGGTCCAAGGCCACAAAGGCACCTTCAACTTCGGGCAGCTGCGTGGCTGACCATTTGTCCTTGCCGGTGGCAATGACGCGGATCACTGCGCCAGGACGTATCTTGATATTCGGGGCAGCCTTGTTGCTCAGGCCCGACTCTACGGGCTTCAGGCCCTCGCCCGTGATGACCAGGGTCTGGCCATCAGGGCGTTGCACCGTCATGGATTTGGAGGACACCGCCAGCACCACCGCTGCCAGCACATTGCCGTTGTCTGGGTGCTGTGCCAGGGTGTCGTCAATGACGTCTTCCAGGGCTTCCTTGTCACTGGGCAGGGCAATGAACTTTTCGGGGCCGCGATAACGCTGACGGCGCTCATAGTCCATGATGCCCTTGCGCAGCGCCGTGTAAGCAGCTTCCTGCTCTCCGATGTTGAGCGTGGTGTAGACGCTCAGACCACGGGTATAGGTTTCGTCGCCATACTGGGCATAAACCAGCTGGCGTGCCATTTCCGCGACAAAGTCGGCATGCCCGCCTGTTGTGGGACGCGTGCTGCGCAACTGCAAGGGTTCCTCACGTGCAAGGCGTGCCTGCTCGGGCGTGATGAAGTTGTTTTCCTCCATGCGATCAATGATGTAGAGCTGGCGGATGCGGGCGCGCTTGGGGTTGCTGATGGGGTTGAAGGCGGAAGGCGCCTTGGGCAAACCAGCCAGCATGGCGGCTTCTGCAATCGTCACATCTTTAAGTGGCTTGCCGAAGTACACCTCGCTCGCGGCAGCGAAACCATAAGCCCGGTGACCCAGGAAGATCTGGTTCATATAGATTTCAAGGATCTGCTCCTTAGAAAGCAGGTGCTCCAGCTTGAAGGTGAGCAGAACCTCGTAAATCTTGCGGGTGTAGGTCTTTTCCGAAGACAGGTATACATTGCGTGCCACCTGCATGGTGATGGTCGAGGCACCTTGGCTTTTCACCTTGCCCAGGTTGGCCAGGGCTGCGCGCAGCATGCCTTTGTAGTCCACACCGCCATGCTCGAAAAAGCGTGTGTCTTCAATTGCCAACACCGCATCCACCATGACTTTGGGAATTTCATTGATCGGTGTGAGTGTGCGGCGTTCTTCTCCGAATTCGCCAATCATGGCGCCTTCCGAGGAATACACGCGCAGGGGAAGCTTGGGACGGTAATCTGCCAGCTCAGAAACATCCGGCAGATTGGGATAGGCCATCGCCAATGCAACGGCAATCACCATTGCCAAAGCCAAGGCTCCGGCAACAGCCAGGCCTATCAGCCACAGGAAAGCGCGCACCAGCCAGTGCATGCGACGCGGTGGAGGGGTTTTTTTGTCTTTGGAGGGTGTGTCGGGAGAGGTAGGCATGTCGCTCCACGCAAAAGAGAAGAGGCATTATAGAAAGGCCCCCTGCAAGTAGATGTAAGAGAGGGCATGTGCCTGGGACACAGTTGCAAGCACTTTTTGTGGCTGTTAGGTCAACTTAACTTGCTCAACGGACCGGCTTGGGCAAGCAGGAATCGGCAGGCTGCTGCTAGCATTCCCCTAGATGTTATTTTTTATTTCAAATGCAACAAAAAAAGGGACTGGGCTTGTTGAGCTCACTTTTCAAGCATGAGCCGGCTCCGTTGATTGGCATCGATATCAGCTCATCTGCCATCAAGCTGGTGGAGCTCGGCCAAAACGGACAGGGCGCCTGGATTCTGGAGCGTTTCGCTTCGGAGCCCCTGGCGGCCGAGTGCGTGGTGGACGGCAATATTGAAAAGTTTGACGAAGTGACGCAAGCGCTGGAGCGACTGGTGAGAAGAAGCGGCACGCGGGCAAAGCATGTGGCGCTTGCGCTGCCCAACTCTGCGGTGATTACCAAAAGAATCAGTCTGCCCGGCAACTTGAGCGAGCTGGAGCTGGAGGTTCAGGTTGAAAGCGAAGCCCACCAATATCTACCTTTCCCCTTGGAGGAAGTGAGCCTGGATTTTTGCATCATCGGGCCGAATGCCAAGGCGCCGGACCAGGTTGACGTGCTGCTGGCTGCCACCCGAAAGGAAAAAGTGCAGGAGCGCAATGATTTGGCGATCATGGCAGGCCTGCAGCCGGTGGTCATGGATGTGGAGTCCTATGCCGCCAGATTGGCGGCCAGTCCATGGCTGGCTTCCCTGTCGCAGGCAGACAGCAAGCCGGTGGCACTGATCAGACTGGGGGCCAGCAGCTTCGGTGTACAAATCGTGCGCGGTGACGAGGTGCTGTATGAGCTCGAGCAAACCAGTGGGGGGCTGCAGTTGACGCAAATGATTGCCCACCACTACGACCTCAGTCTCGAGCAGGCAGAGCGCAAGAAAACAAGCGGCGATCTTCCCGATACATATGAAGAGTTTGTGCTCCAGCCCTTCATCACGCGCTTGGCACAGGATGTCGGCCGGGCCTTGCAGTTTTTTTTCTCCAGCACTTCATACAACCATATCGAGCAGATCGCCATTTTTGGTGGCACTGCGTGCATCCCGCAGCTGGCGCACGCAATAGCACGCCATACAGGGGTTGCCGTGTCCGTGCTCAATCCGTTTGAAGGCATGCATTGCATGGAGGGCGTCAGTCCCGGCCAGGTCAACAGCCATGCGCCCCTGTATCTCACGGCCTGTGGTCTGGCGATGCGGAGGTTTCTGCCGTGATATTGATCAACTTGCTGCCGCACAGGGAGCTGGCTCGCAAGCGCTACAAGGCCCTCTTCCAATCGGCGATGCTGGCTTCGTTCATGTTTGCATTGCTTCTGGCGGCTGTGGTGCATTGGGTGTTCCAGGCGCAGATTCACACGCAGCAGGACCGCAACGCATTTCTGCGGGCAGAAATCGCAGATGTGAATGCCCAGATTCAGGAAATCGCCGGCCTGGAGCGCGAAATCAACGGATTGCGTGCACGCCAGAACGCCGTGGAGGAACTGCAAACCAATCGCAACCTGCCTGTGCATTTCCTCAATGAACTGGTGGCGCAGGTGCCCGAAGGTGTCTATATCCGTTCGCTCAAGCAAAACGGTAACTTGGTGGAAATGGTCGGCGTTGCGCAGTCCAACGAACGCGTGTCGCAAGTGCTGCGCAACCTCTCGCAGGCCAGCGCCTGGTTTTCCAATCCCTCGCTCAAGGAAATCGTGGCTTCCAAGGTGGCCTTGTCTTCCAAAGAGGAGCACCAGGTCGTCAATTTCAGTCTAAGTTTTTCCTTGTCTGGCCCTGCAGGTCTGGGCAGCATTCAGGGGTCTGGAGGCAAAAGCTGATGCGTGTGCATGCCAAGCCCCGCCTGCTTGACTGGACGACCAGAAGCCAAGGCGTATGGACGCAGTTCGAGGACCTGGATTTCAAAGATGTCTATGTCTGGCCGCTCTTGCCCAAAGCGGTGCTGTGCATGGCGATCGGCGTCCTGTCTTTTCTTTCCCTCTGGCAGTTCTATCTCTGTGGTCTGCAGGCGGATGTCGCCGCGGAAATGGCGGCCGAGGTGGCGCTTCGTGCCGAGTTCGAGAAAAAACTGTCCCAGGCCACCAACCTGGACGACTTGAAAAAGCAACGGGAACAGGTACAGCAATATGTGGCGCAGCTTGAAAAACAATTGCCCAGCAAGTCTGAAATGTCGGCCCTGCTGTCGGATATCAACCAGGTGGGGCTGGGCCGGAGCCTGCAATTCGAGCTGTTCAAGCCAGGCACAGAAGCCGTGAAGGACTATCACGCAGAACTGCCAATATCGTTGCGTGTGTCAGGCCGGTTCCATGACATGGGGCGGTTTGTGGCTGATATCGCGCACCTGCCTCGTATCGTGACACTGAACAATATTTCGATCGAACCTCAAAATGCCGAGGGCGTGCTCGTCCTGGAAGCCACCGCAAAAACCTATCGCTACCTGGATACCGAAGAAGCAAAGGCGAAGCAGCAGAACGTGCAGGCGGCCAAGGGAGCCGTGCGATGACCCACCGCCGGAAAGCTCTGTGTTGTGGGGTAGCGCTGCTTGCTTTGCAGGGGTGTGCACCACAGGAGGACAGCGACTTGCACGCATGGGTGCGAGAGCGAAAAGTGATGGTCAAGCCCTATGTCTCGACACTCAGGGAGCCTGCAGCTTTTACGCCACAGACGTATCTGGCCGAGCATCGTTCGGATCCTTTCGACATGCAAAAACTCACCCAGGTGCTGAGTCGCCAAGCGGCCAGAAAGACAGCAGATGTGCACTTGCTGATGAACGAACAGAGCCGTCCCAAGGCACCGCTGGAGCGTTATTCGCTGGACAGCATGACCATGGTGGGCAGCTTGGAGCAACAAGGTCGGGCAACGGCGCTGCTGCGTATCGAGCAGCAGATTTATCAGGTTCGGGTGGGCGATTACCTGGGGCAGAACTATGGCAGGGTCATACAGATACAGGAACACCACATCAAGCTGAGGGAAGTGGTGCAAGACCCTGCAGGTGACTGGGTGGAGAGAACGGCGACGCTGGACTTGCAGGAGGGGAGCAAGTAATGCAAAACAACAAGATCTGGAAAATGGCTGTGCGAAGCTGGCTGGTGACTTGGGGGGCACTTGGTGCATCCTGGGCGTTTGCGACCAGCGTGCAGTCGGTGTCCAGCACCTGGCAGGATGGCGTGGAAGTGGTGCGCATCGAGCTGTCAGAGCCGCTGAGTGCTCCTGTTACGGGCTTTGCGACCCAGGAGCCGGCACGGATTGCCCTAGATCTGGCTGATACCAGCAGTGCGGTGCCGCAATCGCTGATCCAGCTTCAGACAGGCAATTTGAGCACTGCCAGCGTGGCTGAAAGTGGAGGGCGCACGCGCGTCGTATTGAATTTGCACAGCCCTGCCTCTTATCGCACGGAATTGAGCGGCAGCAAGGTTTTGGTGTTTCTGGAACCGGTGCCACCACCTGCCGCGCAGCACACAGGCCGCACGCCGGAGCAGCGTTTGCTGTCGGCGCAAACGGATGCAGGCCCTGCTTTGAGGGATATCGACTTCCGGCGCAGCAGCGATGGCGCAGGTCGCGTGGTGGTGGAGTTGGGTGAGTCTATGGTGAATGTGGACGTGCGCAAGCAAGCCCAGGGCATCAGCGTTGACTTGCTCAAAACCAGCCTGCCCGAAGGTTTGCGCCGGCGTCTGGATGTGAGTGATTTCGCAACCCCTGTGCAAATGATCGCCGCCACTCAAAGCCATGATCGCGTTCGGCTGCAAGTGGATGCAACGGGAGACTGGGAACACCACGCCTACCAGAGCGAGGGCCAGTTTGTCCTGGAAGTGCGGCCCAAGAAAGCAGATGCCGGTATGCCGGTCCATGGCAATGTTTTTTCAGGGGAGCGGCTTTCGCTCAACTTTCAAAATATTGAAGTGCGGTCGCTGCTGCAGGTGATCGCCGATTTCACCAATTTCAATGTGGTGACCTCTGACACCGTGACGGGCTCCATGACGCTGCGTCTGAAGGATGTGCCCTGGGACCAGGCGCTCAGCATCATCATGGAAGCCAAGGGTCTGGGCATGAAGAAAAACGGCAATGTGCTGTGGATTGCCCCGAAGGAGGAAATCGACGAGCGAACCAAGCGCGACTTCGAAGCGGCTCGGAAGATTGAGGAAATCGAACCCCTGCGGACCGTGGGTTTCCAGATCAATTACGCCAAGGCCGAAGAGCTGAAAAAGCAGTTTGCAGACAACAGCACCAGCGGTGAAACAAGCACACGGTTCTTGTCCCCCCGCGGCTCGGCCATTGCGGAGCCTCGGACCAACCAATTGTTTGTCACCGACACCTCAAGCAAGCTGGAAGAAATTGCCAACTTGCTCAAGAAGCTGGACATTCCCGTGCGTCAGGTCCTCATCGAGGCGCGGATTGTGGAGGCGCGCGATACCTTTGGTCGATCGCTGGGTGTGAAGTTCGGCGGGAGCTACAACCAAAACAGAGGCAGTATTGGTAGCCGGTACGCTGTTCCTGGCCGCGCAGTGGACGAGACGCCCAATTTTGAAAACAGCGGCACGTCAGCCTCCAGCCCCTTTGTGAACCTGCCCGCAGGACTGTCTTCGGGGGGGCAGGCAAATACTTTGGCGTTGAGCATTTTCAACTCCGGGCTGACGCGCTTTCTTTCGCTAGAGCTGTCTGCCATGGAGGCCGAAGGTGTGGGCAAGGTGATTTCCAATCCGCGCCTGCTGACGGCAGACCAGACTCAGGCGGTGATCGAGCAAGGGACGGAATACCCCTATACGGAAACGGCTCCCAACGGAGCCACCACGGTGTCGTTCAAGAAGGCAGTCCTGAAGCTGGAGGTGGTGCCGCAGATTACGCCGGAAGGCAACATCATTCTGGACCTTGATCTGAACAAAGACTCGCGAGGCGAAACCACGTTGCAGGGCGTTGCGATTGATACCAAGCACATCAAGACCCAGGTGCTGGTGGAAAATGGGGGAACAGTGGTCATCGGTGGCATCTTCGAGATGGAGGAGAGCAACCAGGTCAACAAGGTGCCGTTGCTGGGAGATATCCCCGTGATGGGCAATCTGTTCAAGAACCGCACCCGAGAGTCCAGCAAGCGTGAGATGCTGGTGTTCATCACCCCTCGGATGGTGACCGATGCATTGGCTCGCAGGTGATGCCCGTCATTCGGTGACAATCAGAGGCCGTCCATGTGCGCATGTGCGGCCCTTGTGTTTGGTTCAATCAGGAAGCGTTCGTGCATTTCTCTCTTATAGGTTTGCCTGGATCAGGAAAATCCACCATCGGGCGCCACCTGGCGCGGGTGTGGAAAATGCGTTTTGTCGATACAGACCAGGTCATCGAACAGCGCCTGGGCTGCAGCATCAAAGATTTTTTTGCCGCCAAGGGCGAAGAGGCCTTTCGTGACCTGGAGTCCGAAGTGCTTGCGCAATTGCTGCAGGAATCGCCACCCTGTGTGCTGGCCACGGGCGGAGGTGCCATCTTGCGCCCCTGCAACCGCCAGCAGCTGAAAGCCAACAGCACCGTCTTTTACCTGCAGTCGCCGCCTGAAGATATTGCGCGACGTTTGCGTAACGACACCACACGTCCGCTGTTGCAGGGCGATGACGCACTGCAGCGTCTGCGCGATCTTTTTCAGGTCCGCGCACCGTTATATCTGGAGACTGCGCACTATGTGATCGATGCCGCACGCCAGAATACCGCCCAGGTCAGTCGCAAGATCTGCATGCAGGCGGAACTGGCCGGGCTGCTGCCCAGGTGTGGCAGTTGTGGCGAGTTCACCGATTGACGGTATAAATGCCCGCAGGCTCTGGTGCTGCCAGCTGCTGCTTTCCTCTCTTTTCCAAGGCCCGAGCGCCTTGTTTGCTTGCCGAGATATTGACCGTGACTACACCGAGCCAGACCGTTCGTATTGACCTGGGGGAGCGCTCCTACCCGATCGTGATTGCCGCCGACGTACTGGGCCAGTCGGCCACTTATGCCGCCTGCCCTTCTGCCACGCAGGCGCTGATCGTCACCAACACCACGGTAGCCCCCCTGTATGCGCAGCAACTGGCCGCAGCGCTGGCCGCGCAATACCAGCAGGTGCACACCGTGGTTTTGCCGGATGGAGAGGCCTACAAGGACTGGCAGACATTGAACCTGGTGTTTGATGCGCTGCTCGGCCAAGGCTGTGATCGCAAGACCGTGCTGTTTGCGCTGGGGGGCGGTGTGGTCGGCGACATGACAGGCTTTGCCGCAGCCAGCTACATGCGGGGCGTGCCTTTTGTGCAGGTGCCCACCACCTTGCTGTCCCAGGTCGACTCCAGTGTGGGCGGCAAGACGGCGATCAATCACCCGCTGGGCAAGAACATGATCGGCGCTTTCTATCAGCCGCAGCTCGTGGTCTGCGACCTGGCTTCGCTGGACACATTGCCGGCCCGCGAAGTGTCGGCAGGACTGGCGGAAATCATCAAATACGGGCCGATTGCCGACATGGAATTCTTCGAGTGGCTGGAGCAGCACATCGAAGACCTGCGTGCGCTGGATCGCACAGCCCTGGCCCATGCGGTCAAACGCAGTGTGGAAATCAAGGCCTGGGTGGTGGGGCAGGATGAAAAGGAGGCGGGGCTGCGTGCCATTTTGAACTTCGGTCACACCTTCGGGCATGCCATGGAAGCAGGCATGGGCTATGGCAACTGGTTGCACGGAGAAGGCGTGGGTGCCGGCATGGTGATGGCCGCGCATCTGTCCATGGCGCTGGGTCTGGTGGATCAGGCCTTCGTGCAGCGGCTGACGCAGCTCATAGCGCGTGCCGGTCTTCCTACACGCGGTCCCGTTCTGGCTGCGCAGGACAATGCCGGCGCCTACCTGGAACATATGCGGGTGGACAAAAAGGCGGAAGCCGGTGCAATCCGCTTTGTGCTGATTGACGGCCCAGGCAAAGCCGTTGTGCAATCAGCCTCCGACGACCTGGTGCGACAGGTGATCGATACCTGCTGTGCACAAGGCGTGGGTATTCAAAACGAAAAACCATAGCTGTCTGTCATTGCTGCACAAGCCTGAGCAGCTGAAAAGATAGCGTTCTTGAAAGGGTGTGGATGGCCGCCACTTTGTCAGCTTGGGCCTGTTTGCCGGAACAGTCGCGCGGCCGCAGACATGCGGAAGCGAACGCGCCCACGCGAACGGAGCACCAGCGTGACAAGGATCGCATCGTGCACTCCAGCGCTTTTCGCCGCCTGGTCTACAAGACCCAGGTCTTTGTGAACCACGAGGGCGACCTGTTCCGCACACGGTTGACGCACTCCCTGGAGGTGGCCCAGGTGGGGCGCTCGATTGCACGCCCCCTGGGGCTGAACGAGGACCTGGTGGAAGCCGTCTGTCTGGCCCATGACCTGGGCCATACCCCTTTCGGTCATGCCGGGCAGGATGCGCTCAATGCCTGCATGCAGGACTGGGGCGGGTTTGAGCACAATCTGCAAAGTCTGCGCGTGGTGGACTATCTGGAAGAGCGCTATCCACAGTACGACGGCATCAACCTGACGTTTGAAACGCGCGAAGGCATTTTGAAACATTGCTCGCGGGCCAATGCGCTCAAGCTGGAGGCGCAGGAGCCTGGTGGTGTGGCTGCACGCTTTCTGACGGGAAGGCAGACTTCCCTTGAGGGGCAGCTGGCGAATCTGGCAGATGCCATTGCCTACAACGCACACGATGTGGATGACGGCGTGCGTTCGGGGCTGATCACGATTGCGCAGTTGCTGGAGGTGCCCCTGTTTGCCCACTTTTATGCGCAGGCCCTGGCTGAACACCCGCAGCTTGCTGCACCACAGGCGCAGCGCCGTTTGCTGTATGAGACCATCCGGCGCATGCTGAGCGAGCAAGTCTACGACGTCATTCATACCACCCAGGCGCATATTGCCGCAGCAGGCGTGCAGCATGTGGACGATGTGCGCGCCCATGGACGGCAACTGGTCGGCTTCAGCCCGCAGATGCACGCCCAGACCCAGGCGCTCAAACACTTTTTGCTCCATCAGCTGTATCGCCATGACCAAGTGATGCAGACCATGGGTGCGGCGCAGCAGGTGGTGCGGGAGTTGTTTGCTGCCTACATGCAGCAGCCCCAGATGATGAAGCCGCATTTTGCCCAGCGTGCGGTGCAGGCGCCCACCGAGGCGGGCAAAGCACGGGCCGTAGCCGACTTCGTGGCCGGCATGACGGACCGCTATGCGGCCAAGGAACATGAGCGCATTTCGGGCCAGCGGCTGCTCAGTTGATGGCCAGACGCTGCCTAAATCTCGCTGGAGTGAGCGCCAATGTGCACCAAGCCTGCAGCCCTGGAAGGGCTTGGATAGAATTTCAGCTACAACGCAAGAGGGGGCATGGTGCCCCCCTTTGTTTTTAAGGCCGACGCATGACCGACACCACCACAGAATTTTCCTATCCTGAAGACATCGTGATCGCAGATACGGTGCGCTGGTTGGAGAAGGCCGTGATTGGCCTGAACCTTTGCCCTTTTGCCAAGAGCGTGCATGTGAAGGGCCAGATCCACTACGTGGTGAGCCAAGCCACGGATGCGGAAGGCGTGGCCATGGACCTGCATCGCGAGCTGGAAGCCCTGGCCGAGATCTCGCCCGAAAAACGCGATACGACGCTGCTGATCGTGCCGCATGCGATGCAGGATTTTCTGGACTTCAACGACTTCATGGCGCTGGCCGACGACATCGTTGAAGAGCTGGATCTGGGCGGCATCTTGCAGGTGGCATCGTTTCACCCGCTGTTCCAGTTTGAAGGCACGGACGTGGATGATGTGACCAACTGCACCAACCGTGCACCGTATCCCATCCTGCACTTGCTGCGCGAAGACAGCATTGACAAGGCGGTGGAAGCATTCCCGGAAGCGGAAATGATCTATGAGCGCAACATGCAGGTGCTTGAGCAGATGGGCATCGAAGGCTGGCTGGATCTGGATGTGGGCCCGCGCTGCCCGGTTGCCCACCAGGCCGGCGATGCTTTCCATGAAGAAAAGAAGTGATGAGCAAGAATTCCAAGGCCGCCAAAGGCCAGGCAGCAGGCAAGCGCCCTGCTGCACCAGACATTGCGGCGCAGCTGGACCTCAAGCCCGGTCAGAGCATTGAACTGCTCAAGGCACTGCACATCCTCACGCGCGACGGCAAGCTCAATCAGGACTCGCGACGCAAGCTCAAGCAGGTCTATCACCTCTACCAGTTCATCGAACCGCTTTTGCAGGAGCTTGGCAAGGACGGCAGCGCCGTGACGCTGGCAGACCATGGCGCAGGCAAGTCGTACCTGGGCTTCATTCTGTATGACCTGTATTTCAAGCAGCAGGGGCAGGGCAGCATCTACGGCATTGAAACGCGTGCCCCGCTGGTGGAAGCCTCGCAAAAGCTGGCGGCAGAGCTGGGTTTTGAACGCATGCACTTTCTGAACATGTCGGTGGCCGAATCCACGCATGCCGACTTCATGCCCGAGCGCTTTGACGTGGTCACGGCGCTGCATGCCTGTGATACCGCCACGGATGACGCCATCGCCTTCGGCCTGGAGAAAAAGGCCAAAGCCATGGTGCTGGTGCCCTGTTGCCAGGCGGAAGTGGCGGCCTGCCTGCGCCAGAACAAGGCCATGAGCCTGTCGCGCACGCCGCTGGCCGAACTGTGGCGCCATCCCATTCACACGCGTGAAATGGGCAGCCAGATCACCAATGTGCTGCGCTGTCTGTATCTGGAAGCCTGTGGCTACCAAGTCACCGTCACGGAGCTGGTGGGTTGGGAGCACAGCATGAAAAACGAACTCATCGTGGCGCGTTACACCGGCCACAAGAAACGCAGTGCGGCCGAGCGCCTGCAGCAGTTGCTGAAAGAGTTTGGTCTGGAAAATCTGGCGCAGCAGCGCTTCAAGTTGCCAGGCAACGCCGAGGACACTACTAAAAATTAAGCATCCAGCGCTTATAGAACAAAGGGATCAGCATTGAAAGATGCTGATCCCTTTGTTTTTCAAGCCTTGCAAGCTATAGAAATATTTCTCTTGCGGATGGCGGGAACGCAGCGCCTGCAGTGCCTGCCGTGCGTGGTGTGGCGTGCAACGCCAGGTGCTTACCGCTCGGGCAGGAAAAGCAGCACCAGAAAAAACAGGCATTTACTTGCGCCAAGCCACGCGCTGACAATGCACGTTTTGCGCAGGCAGGATGCACTGCCAGGGTCTGGCCCGGGCTGACGGCGTTGCAAACGGCGTTCCAAGCACGGCACATGCACGGTGAAGCTTGAAGGGATGCAGTATCTATGTCCTTACTTCGAAAACTGCTGGCCAGCGTGACGCTGGTGCTGACCGCCATCTTGCTGGGAACGCTGGTGTTCAGCCTGGGCAGTGCCCGGCAGTATCTGCATGAGCAACTGGATGCACAGGCGCGCAATGCTGCCGCCTCGCTCGCGCTGCTGCTGTCTCAGCCTGCCAATCAAAGTCTGGTCGTGCAACAACTGCTGGTGGCGGCTTGGCTCGATACAGGCAAGTTCCAGTCCATCCGCGTGCAGCGCCTGCAGCAGGAGCCGCCAAACGAGCGTGAACCATCCACCGTGCCCCAAGCTGCATGGGTGCCCGACTGGTTCCGCGTTCTGTTGCCCTTGCCTGCCGTGCAGGCCGAGCGCGCCATCGGCAGCGCAGAAGCCCCATGGGGCCATGTGCAAGTGGTGGTCAGCGCTGCTCCCGCCCAGGCCATGCTGTGGGACAGCAGCCTCAAGATGAGTGGCTGGATCGCGGGCGCTGGGCTGGTCTGGGCCCTGCTGGTCACCGCCCTGCTGCGCTGGTTCCAGCGGGTGCTGCAGGATGAAGTGGCGCCCCAGGTACTGCGCATTGGTTCTGCCGGGGCTGCACCTCGGGATGCACGCAGCAGGCAGCTGCGGGAGCTGCAGGCGGTGACTGCGGCGATTCAGGTCACGCACCGCAAAGTGCAGCAGCAAGAGCAGCTACAGGCGCAGCGCATCCAGGCGCTGCAAAAGGAAGCGCACAGCGACGCCGGCACGGGGTTGCCGAACCGCTCATACTTTCTGAACGCCCTGACCCAGGCTCTGCAGTCTGTGCAGTGCGGTTATGTGTTGCTGATGCGCCAGCGGGATCTGCAGGCCATGAATGCCAGCATGCAACGACAGGCGGTTGACCATTGGCTCAGAGGCATGGCCGAGCAGGTGCAGGCGGTGCTGGACCGCAGCCAGCTCCAGCACGCGCAGCTGGCACGTATCAATGGCAGTGATTTTGCGGTGCTGCTGCCGGGCAAGCTCGGGCCATCAGCCATGCATCTGATCGAGCAGCTGCGCAGAAAACTGCTGTCATTGAATGTGGCGTTGTCCGCAGAACGCTGGTCCCGCTGGGCATTGGCGCTGACTGCCTTCACGGGCCGGGACAGCGCAGCTATGGTGCTGACACGGCTGGATCAGGCCGTGATGCGCGCGGAAAGTGCAGGCCACGGCAGTGTGGAGTATGCGGACCCCGAAATCGCACCGGGCACCGTCGTGCAGGCCAGCGAGGGCCAGTGGCGCCAGTGGCTGACGCGGGCGCTGCAACAGCCTCGCCAACTGCGCATTGCAACGCGGGCCATGGGCAGCACTTCGCTGGTGCGCAGCCAGAAATGGCATGAAGCGACCCTGGAGCTGCAGGACGATGAGGGCCAGATGCTGGATGCCTGCCTGTTTTTACCGGCAGTGGCGCGTCTGGGGTTGTCCGCGGACTACGACAGAAAAGCCCTGGAGCTGGCCCTGGAATGGCTGAGGCAGCATCCATATACCGACCTGCTGCTGCGGTTGTCGATGGCCTCGCTGGAGCAGGCGGGTTTCGAGCAGCGCATCTGCGCACTGCTGGCGCAGCCGCAGGTGCAGCCCTTGCTGCGCCATCTGATTCTGGAGCTTGATGCTTTCGCGCTGGAGGCGCTGCCGGAGCAGGCGCTGGATTTTTGTGCCATGGCTGACAAAGCCGGGGTGCAGATCGGTCTGCGGCGGCTGGAGCAGGCGCCCAGAGTGCTGTTGCACCTGTGCAGTCTGCGGCTGCGGCACGTCAAGGTCAGTGGTTTCTTTGCCGACCTGTCCATGCACAACGCTGGCGGGGCACAGCTGCTGGGCGCCATGCTGCAGACGGCGCAGTCTCAGCAGACGGCAGTGTTGATCACGGACGCGGTCAACCCTGAAACGTCCGACTGGCTGCGTGCCAAGGGGGCGCATCTGACATTTGTGCAAGAAAGAAACAATAGCGGCTGACGCTCTTGGATACAGCGTTTCAGATATTTTTGTATTTGAAAGTAGCCAGGAGCAAGCCTGGACAGCTATAAAAAAACGCCGAGTGCAGGGCACATCGGCGTATCAAGCAAAGGAGGAGACAACAGCAGCTTGCAGGCTGCTGGTCAGGCGCTTACACCTCGGCGCCAGACTCTTTGACCACCTTGCCCCACTTGGCGGCTTCGGCTTTGATGAAGGCTTCAAATTCGGCGGGGGTGTCGATGACGACATCACCACCCTGGTCGGCAATCTTCTTGACCACGGCAGGGTCCTTCAGCACCTTGGCCAGCGAGGCATACAGCTTGTCCAGTACAGGTGCTGGTGTATTGGCGGGAGCCCACAGACCAAACCACGAAGTGGCTTCATAGCCGGGCACACCAGCTTCGGCGATGGTGGGGACATCCGGCAGTTCAGGCGAGCGCTTGGCCGTGGTGACCGCGATGGGGCGCAGCTTGCCCGAGCGCACGTGCTGGATGGCCGAAGGCATGTTGTCAAACATGACGGCAATCTGATTGCCCAGCAGGTCCGACACGGCAGGCGCACTGCCCTTGTAGGGGATGTGGGTGAGTTCTGCACCTGTCATGCTTTGGAACAAGGCACCCGACACGTGGGGCGATGCGCCGGAGCCGGGCGAGCCATAGGTCACGTCACCAGGATGGGCCTTGGCGTAGGCAATCATTTCCTGCACGGTCTTGTAGGGGCGGCTGGGGTGCGCGACCAGCAGATTGGGCACGGTGGCCACACGGCTCAGGGGCGCGAAGTCCTTGATGGGGTCGTAAGGCAGCTTTTTGTACAGCGACTGGTTGATGGCGTGGGTGCCCACGGTGCCCATGAACACGGTGTAGCCATCGGCCTTGGCGCGTGCAGCTTGCTGGGCGCCGATATTGCCACCCGCACCAGGCTTGTTCTCGATGATGAAGCTCTGGCCCATTTCCACGGTCAGGGCCTGGCCCACGATGCGCGCCAGGATGTCGGTGGTGCCGCCTGCCGAGAAGGGCACGATCATGGTGATGGGCTTGCTGGGGTAGTCGTCCTGGGCCAGGGCAGTGCCCATGCCGGTAGCCAGTACAGCAGCAGCGAGTGTCTTGAGGCCAATGCGGCGCGTGAATGTCTTGGAAGTCAACATCAACGTCTCCTAAACAGATGTTTGCAGGAAATACACACCCGTGCAGGCCTCGGAAGGGCTGCGCTTGTGATCAGTCCGGGGTGTGGTGGTGGCCGCGCATACGTGGCACGGACATCCGTTGGGAAAGCAAAGGCCTGCCAGCCCAGGGCGGGCTGGTCCTGATGGCCTTCAGTTCAGTGGTGGGTTACCAGGGATGGCGGGTGAAAAACCGTTCAAACCTTCTCGAGGATCACGGCAATGCCCTGACCCACGCCGATGCACATGGTGCACAGCGCATAACGGCCGCCCAGCGTGTGCAACTGGTTCACCGCAGTGGTGGCCAGGCGCGCACCGGAGGCACCCAGAGGGTGACCCAGGGCGATGGCACCGCCCCACTGGTTCACACGCTTGTCGTCGTCGGCAATGCCCAGATCGCGCAGCACGGCCAGGCCTTGTGCAGCAAAGGCTTCGTTCAGCTCGATCACGTCCATGTCGGCCAGTGTCAGGCCGGTCTGAGCCAGTACCTTGCGCACAGCAGGGGCTGGGCCAAAACCCATGATGCGGGGCGCCACACCGGCCGTAGCCATGCCTACGACGCGGGCACGGGGTACCAGGTTGTATTGCTTGGCCGCTTCCTCGTTGGCCAGCAGCAGGGCGCAGGCACCATCGTTCACGCCCGAAGCATTGCCGGCGGTCACGGTGCCGTCAGGGCGCACCACGCCTTTGAGCTTGGCCAGCGCTTCGATGGTGGTGTTGCGAGGATGCTCATCCTGGCTCACCACAATGGCATCGCCCTTCTTCTGGGGAATGGTGACGCTCACGATTTCCTTGGCCAGGTAGCCCGCAGCGATCGCGGCCGCAGCCTTTTGCTGGGAAGCCAGCGCCATGCGGTCTTGGGCTTCACGCTCGATCTTGAAGTCGTCGGCCACGTTTTCGGCGGTTTCGGGCATGGAGTCCACGCCGTACTGTGCCTTCATCAGCTTGTTCACAAAGCGCCAGCCGATGGTGGTGTCGTACACGGCGTTGTTGCGGCTGAAGGCGGTTTCGGCCTTGGGCATGACAAACGGGGCGCGGCTCATGGATTCCACACCGCCGGCAACCATCAGGCGGGCTTCGCCGGACTTGATGGCGCGGGCTGCAGAGCCCACGGCATCCAGACCCGAGCCGCACAGGCGGTTGATGGTGGCGCCGGGCACATCAATGGGCAGACCTGCCAGCAGGCTGGACATGTGGGCTACGTTGCGGTTGTCTTCACCGGCCTGGTTGGCGCAGCCGTAAAGCACATCGTCCACGGCCTTCCAGTCCACCTGGGGGTTGCGCTCCATCAGCGCCTTGATGGGCAGTGCGCCCAGATCGTCCGCGCGCACGCTGGACAGCGCGCCACCGTAACGGCCAAAGGGAGTGCGGATGGCGTCGCAGATGAAAGCTTGGGGAGCAGTGCTCATGGTGTGTCTCCGGATCACGGATGGCAAAAAGCCAAAGGTTTAAAAATAGGGGCTGTCAGCGCTGGCTGGATAAGCGTCAGAGGCTTGTCGTTCAGTGCGCGCTGACAGTGTGTGGCGTGGCTCAGACCGCTGCTGCGATGGGCAGTCCCACCATGGCTTCTAGCGCTTCGCGGCTCAGGCCTTCCACGCTATCGATCAGTCGCAGACCGTGGGGTGTGCACTCCAGCGTGCACAGCTCGGTGTAGATGCGCTTGACGCAGGCCAATCCAGTCAGGGGATAGGTGCACTTGTCCACCACCTTGCATTCGCCGGTCTTGGTCATCAGGTCCATCATCACCCAGGTGCTCTTGGCACCGACGGCCAGGTCCATGGCGCCGCCCACGGCGGGAATGGCACCAGCCTCACCGGTGCTCCAGTTGGCCAGGTCACCTGTGGCCGACACCTGGAAGGCGCCGAGCACACAGATATCCAAATGACCGCCGCGCATCATGGCAAAGCTGTCGGCATGGTGGAAATAGCTGCCACCGGGCAGCAAGGTCACGGGCTGCTTGCCGGCGTTGGTCAGGTCGTAGTCTTCCTGGCCGGCCTCGGGGGCTGGGCCCATGCCCAAAATGCCGTTTTCCGACTGCAGCACGATTTCACGGTCGGCGGGAATGTGGTTGGCCACCTTGGTGGGCATGCCGATGCCGAGGTTCACATAGGAGCCATCGGGAATGTCTTGGGCGATGCGCTGGGCCAGTTCGTCCTTGCTGCGTTTTTGGTAGTTGCTCACGCTCATATCTCCAGGGCTAGACGACGGTTAGGCAGATTTCTTGAAACCACCCGCTTGCGTGGCAACGCGGGCAATGGGCACCACTTTGCTCACGTAGATGCCAGGGGTGACGATGGCTTCGGGGTCCATCTGGCCCAGTTCCACCACTTCGTGCACGGTGGCAACCGTGAACTTGGCGGCGGTGGCCATCACGGGGCCAAAGTTGCGTGCCGACATGCGGTATGTCAGATTGCCCCAGCGGTCCCCTTTTTCGGCCTTGATCAGCGCGACGTCACCGTGGATGGGGTACTCCAGCACATAGTTTTTGCCGTTGATGGTGCGGGTTTCCTTGCCTTCGGCCAGTTCGGTGCCGTAGGCCGTGGGGCAGAAGAACGCGCCAATGCCTGCACCGGCGGCGCGCATGCGCTCGGCCAGATTGCCTTGGGGTACGAGTTCCAGTTCGATCTTGCCGCTGCGGTACAGATCGTCGAACACCCAGCTGTCCACCTGACGGGGGAAGCTGCAGATGATCTTGCGGACCTGGCCGCTCTTGAGCAGCGCTGCCAGACCGGTGTCGCCATTGCCCGCGTTGTTGTTGACGATGGTCAGATCGCGCGCGCCATGGGCAATCAGGCCGTCAATCAGTTCCACGGGATTGCCCGAGGTGCCAAAGCCACCGATCAATACGGTGGCGCCGTCTTGGATGCCCGACAGTGCTTCGGCAATCGTGTCGGTGATCTTGTTAATCATGGAAGTCTCCCTACTGGCCGGGTTGGCAAAGCCACTGGCTTTGCTAAAATGTTCGCTATAAGAACATTTGTTCGCTGAAAGAATTATATGAACAGCTTTTTAAAAAAGGCGGCTGTAGAAACCACACTAGGGAAAACCCCGAGCAGTGAGGTTTCCAGGGAGGGAAACACCGAAAACAGGCCAGGAGACAGCTATGTGCAATCGTTTGCACGGGGCCTGGAAGTGATTCGTTCATTCAGTGCGCAGCGGCCTGTGCAGACCCTGAGCGAGGTGGCCGCTGAAACCGGCATGACACGTGCGGGGGCGCGCCGAATCCTGCTGACGCTGCAAACCCTGGGCTATGTGCACAACGATGGCAAATACTTTCAACTGACGGCGCGCATTCTGGATCTGGGCTTTGCCTATCTCAGCTCGCAGCCGCTGTGGAATCTGGCCATGCCCGCTATGGAAACCCTGTCTGAAACCGTGCAGGAGTCCTGCTCGGCCGGGGTGCTGGATGGGCTGGAGGTGGTGTATGTGGTGCGCGTACATGCCCACAAAATCATGAGCACGAATCTGGGTGTGGGTTCTCGTTTGCCCGCATTCTGGACCTCTATGGGACGGGTGGTGCTGGCGGCTTTGCCAGAGCACGAATTGAAAGCACTGCTGGCGACTTGCCCGCGTGTGCCGTATACGAGATTCACTTTGCTGGAGGATGAGGCGCTGCTGGCGGCCATTGCCCAGGTGCGTCAACAAGGCTGGGCCTTGATCAACCAGGAACTCGAAGAGGGGTTGATTTCAGTGGCGGCCCCGTTGGTGAATGCACAAGGACAAGTGGTGGGCGCCATCAATGTGTCAGGCCAGGTCAATCGCACCAATGCCGAACAGATGCAGGCGCGGATCTTGCCCCATGTGCTGAAAACGGCGCAAAGCATTTCGCAGTTGCTGCGCACGACAAGGCGTTAAGCTTGCACCCGTTTTCACCCTCGCTGCGCCCACCATCTCCACCACCGCATGGCACGTTTACCCCGCCTGACATTGCCCGGCCAGCCCCACTATGTGGTGCAGCGCGGCAATAACTTGCAAGCCATTTTTGTGGATACGCAAGACTATGCGCACATGAAGGGCCTGCTGCGCGAGATGGGGCGGCGCTTTGCGGTGGACATTCATGCTTACATCTTGCTGCCTAACCAGATCCATCTGCTGCTGACGCCCACGGATACCCAGGGTTTGCCGCAGTTCATGCAGTCGGTGGGGCGAGCTTATGTGCGGTGCTTCAACAACCGCCATGGCCGCAGCGGCACCTTGTGGGAAGGCCGCTACCGTGCCAATGTGCTGGAGCCGCAGGCATGGATGCTGCCAGCCATGGTGGTGCTGGAGAGCCAGGCCGTGATGCAGGGCGTGGCGGGACGCGCAGTGGACTATGGCTGGAGTAGTGCGCGCCACAACGCGGGTGCACAAACCGATGGCATGTTGCGACTGCATCCGGCCTATTGGAGTCTGGGGGACACGCCGTTTGCCCGTGAAGCGGCCTACGCTTTGATGCTGGATCGCGGCCCTTCCGAAGACGTGGCGGAAGTGGTACTGGAGGCTGCTTTGAAAGGCTGGGTGCTGGGTTCGGACAGCTTTGTGCAAAGCTTGCAAGCCCATACGCCAAGGCGCTTGCAGCGCCAAAAAGCCGGTCGGCCTGCCCGCAAGCAGTGCGAAAAGGCCGAATAAAGCACAGGGGTTCAGGCACCGGATTGGTGCCTTTTTTATTTGATAATTTGCAGGTTATTGTTTTTGTTATTGAAAATTAATGTGTCCCTAATTAATTGTTTGTTTTAAATTGGTGCGAATAAATTGGTATCTGACCCCAATTAAATTTTCTTGCATAGGTTGATGCGTGGTCGTAATCTGCGAATCCCTGCGATGAAATTAGAGGATGAGCGCCATGACGACGGCTGCAGAAATTGCACATCTCCAAGACCACGGCTTGTACGCCAAGAGCAATGAACACGATGCCTGCGGTTTGGGCTTTGTCGCCCATATCAAGGGTGAGAAGCGCCATGACATCGTTCTGGGCGCGTTGAAGATCCTCGAAAACATCGACCACCGCGGCGCCGTGGGTGCGGACCCGCTGATGGGGGATGGCGCAGGTATCCTGATCCAGATTCCGGACCAGCTTTACCGCGAAGAGATGGCCAAGCAAGGCGTGGAGCTGCCTCCCGCAGGTGAATATGGCGTGGGCATGGTCTTTTTGCCCAAGGAACACGCGTCGCGCCTGGCTTGCGAGCAGGAGATGGAACGCGCCATCAAGGCCGAAGGCCAGGTGCTGCTGGGCTGGCGCGATGTGCCCGTGAACCGCGACATGCCCATGTCGCCCACCGTGCGCGAAAAGGAACCTATCCTGCGCCAAGTGTTCATCGGCCGTGGCAACGACGTGATCGTCCAGGATGCGCTGGAGCGCAAGCTGTACGTGATCCGTAAGACGGCCAGCGCCGCCATCCAGAACCTGGGTCTGAAGCACAGCAAAGAGTATTACGTGCCCAGCATGAGCAGCCGTACCGTGGTGTACAAGGGCTTGCTGCTGGCAGATCAAGTGGGTGTTTACTACAAAGATTTAGCAGATGAGCGCTGCATTTCGGCCATCGGTCTGGTGCACCAGCGCTTCTCCACCAACACTTTCCCAGAGTGGCCGCTGGCCCACCCCTACCGCTATGTGGCGCACAACGGTGAAATCAACACCGTGCGCGGCAACTACAACTGGATGGTGGCACGCGAAGGCGTGATGGCATCGCCCGTGCTGGGCGAAGACCTCAAGAAGCTCTACCCCATCAGCTTTGCAGGCCAGTCCGACACCGCCACGTTCGACAACTGCCTGGAGCTGCTGACCATGGCGGGCTATCCCATCAGCCAGGCCGTGATGATGATGATCCCCGAGCCTTGGGAGCAGCACGAAGCCATGGACGAACGCCGCCGTGCGTTCTACGAGTACCACGCTGCCATGATGGAGCCCTGGGATGGGCCGGCCTCCCTGGTGTTCACCGATGGCCGCCAGATCGGTGCGACCCTGGACCGCAATGGCCTGCGTCCTTCGCGTTATGTGGTGACCGAAGATGATGTGGTGATCCTGGCTTCCGAAGCCGGTGTGCTGCCTGTGCCTGACAGCAAGATTGTGCGCAAGTGGCGCCTGCAGCCCGGCAAGATGCTGCTGATCGATCTGGAGCAAGGTCGCATGATCGAGGACGATGAGCTCAAGGCCAACATCGTCAATACCAAGCCCTACAAGCAGTGGATCGAAAACCTGCGCATCAAGCTCGATCAGGTCGAAGTGCCTGCAGACTTCGTGGTGCCCGCCAAGACCGAGCTGCCTTTGCTGGAGCGCCAGCAAGCCTTTGGCTTCACGCAGGAAGACATCAAGTTCATTCTGGAGCCCATGGCCAGAAATGGCGAAGAAGGTGTCGGCTCCATGGGCAATGACAGTCCCCTGGCTGTGCTGTCCAGCAAGAACAAGCCGCTGTACAACTACTTCCGCCAGATGTTCGCGCAGGTGACCAACCCGCCGATCGACCCGATTCGCGAAGCCATCGTGATGTCGCTGGTGTCCTTTGTGGGCCCCAAGCCCAATCTGCTGGACATCAACCAGGTCAACCCGCCCATGCGCCTGGAACTGCAGCAGCCCATCCTCGATTTCGAGGGCATGGCCAAGCTGCGCGAGATCGAAAAACACACCCATGGCAAGTTCAAGAGCGCGACCATCGACATCACCTATCCGCTGAGCTGGGGCCGTGAAGGCGTGGAAGCCAAGCTGGCATCGCTGTGCGCTCAGGCTGTGGACGAAATCAAGGGTGGCGCCAACATCCTGATCGTCAGCGACCGCAATGTGTCAGCCACGCAGGTAGCCATCCCTGCGCTGCTGGCCATGTCGGCCATCCACCAGCATCTGGTACGTGAAGGTCTGCGTACCAGCGCCGGTTTGGTGGTTGAGACAGGCACTGCGCGTGAAATCCACCACTTCGCCGTGTTGGCAGGCTATGGCGCAGAAGCCATTCACCCCTATCTCGCCATGGAAACCTTGGCTGAGACGCACAAGGAGTTGGGTGCCGACTTGTCCGCCGACAAAGCCATCTACAACTATGTGAAGGCGATTGGCAAGGGCTTGTCCAAGATCATGTCCAAGATGGGCGTGTCGACCTACATGTCGTACTGCGGCGCGCAGCTGTTTGAAGCCGTGGGCCTGAACACCGCCACCGTGGACAAGTACTTCACAGGTACTGCCAGCCGCGTCGAAGGCATTGGTGTGTTTGAGATTGCGGAAGAAACCATCCGCAACCACGTGGCTGCCTTTAGCGACGATCCATTGCTGGAGACCATGCTGGAGACCGGTGGTGAATACGCATGGCGTGCCCGTGGCGAAGAGCACATGTGGACGCCCGATGCGATTGCCAAGCTGCAGCACTCCACACGTGCGAACAACTTCAGCACCTACAAGGAATACGCGCAAATCATCAACGACCAAAGCAAGCGCCACATGACGCTGCGCGGCCTGTTTGAGTTCAAGTGCGACCCTGCGACTGCGATCTCTGTGGACGAGGTGGAGCCCGCCTCCGAAATCGTCAAGCGTTTTGCGACTGGCGCCATGTCGCTGGGCTCGATTTCTACCGAAGCCCACGCCACGCTGGCTGTGGCCATGAACCGCATTGGCGGCAAGAGCAACACCCGCGAAGGTGGTGAAGATCCCAAGCGCTACCGCAATGAGCTCAAGGGCATCCCGATCAAGCAGGGCGATACGCTGGCTTCCATCATTGGCAAAGAGCAAGTCGAATCTGACATTGAACTGCGCGACGGTGACAGCCTGCGCTCCAAGATCAAGCAGGTGGCTTCGGGTCGCTTTGGTGTGACCGCCGAGTACTTGGCGTCGTCGGACCAAATTCAGATCAAGATGGCACAAGGCGCCAAGCCCGGTGAAGGCGGCCAGTTGCCTGGCGGCAAGGTGTCCGACTACATCGGTATGCAGCGTTACTCCGTGCCGGGTGTGGGCCTGATTTCGCCACCACCACACCACGACATCTACTCCATCGAGGACTTGGCCCAGCTGATCCACGACCTGAAGAACGTGGCGCCACACGCAGATATCTCTGTGAAGCTGGTGTCCGAAGTCGGTGTGGGCACGATTGCTGCGGGCGTTGCCAAGTGCAAGAGCGATCACGTGGTGATCGCCGGTCACGACGGTGGTACCGGCGCTTCTCCTCTGTCGTCTATCAAGCACGCTGGTGGCCCATGGGAAATTGGTCTGGCGGAAACCCAGCAAACCTTGGTGCTCAACCGCCTGCGCGGCCGTATCCGTGTGCAGGCCGACGGCCAAATCAAGACCGGCCGTGACGTGGTGATCGCCGCGCTGCTGGGTGCGGATGAGTTCGGTTTTGCAACCGCTCCACTGGTGGTCGAAGGCTGCATCATGATGCGCAAGTGCCACCTCAACACCTGCCCTGTGGGTGTGGCAACGCAAGACCCCGTGCTGCGCAAGAAATTCACCGGCAAGCCAGAGCATGTCGTGAACTACTTCTTCTTCGTTGCAGAAGAAGTGCGCCAGATCATGGCCCAGCTGGGTATTCGCAAGTTTGACGACCTGATTGGCCGCACCGACCTGCTCGACACCCGCAAGGGCGTGGAGCACTGGAAGGCGCAAGGCTTGGACTTCAGCCGTCTGTTTGCCCAGCCTGCGGTGCCTGCTGATGTGGCCCGCTACCACGTGGACAAGCAAGACCACTTGCTGGACCGCGCGCTGGACGTGAAGCTGATCGAGCGTTGCCAGCCCGCCATCCAAAACGGCGAGAAGGTGCGCATCATGGAAGTGGCCAAGAACGTGAACCGCTCCGTCGGTGCCATGCTCTCGGGCGCCGTGACCAAGGTGCACCCCGAAGGCCTGCCTGACGACACCATCCGCATCCACTTTGAGGGTACGGGTGGGCAGTCCTTCGGTGCCTTCCTGTGCAAGGGCATCACCCTGAACATCACAGGCGAAGCCAACGACTACACCGGCAAGGGCTTGTCGGGTGGCCGCGTCATCGTGCGCCCCAGCCATGAGTTCCGTGGCGACTCCACGCGCAACACCATCGTGGGCAACACCGTGATGTTTGGCGCAACCCGTGGCGAGGCCTTCTTCTCCGGCGTGGCGGGCGAGCGCTTTGCCGTGCGTCTGTCAGGTGCCACCGCCGTGGTCGAAGGCGTGGGTGACCACGGCTGCGAATACATGACCGGCGGTACCGTGGTGGTGCTGGGCAAGACCGGCCGCAACTTTGCGGCAGGTATGAGCGGTGGTGTGGCCTATGTCTACGACGAGGACGGCCAGTTCGCACAGCGTTGCAACACGGCCAGCGTGAAGCTGGAAAAGGTGTTGACGCATGACGAATGTGTGGCCAGCCTGCCCCGTGGCGCATGGCACAACGACCAGAGCGACGAGCAGCAACTGCGTGCCCTGGTGGAAGCGCACAGCCGCTGGACAGGTTCCAAGCGTGCCCGTGACCTGCTGGACAACTGGGCCGCCGCGCGTGCCAAGTTCGTCAAGGTCTTCCCGTCCGAGTACCAGCGTGCACTCGGAGAAATCTATGAACGCAAACAAAAGGAAAAGCAAGCCGCGACAGCGCCAGCAGCTCCTCAATTAGCTCCTCAATTGGAGGCAGTAGCGGCGAAGTAATTCAGCCCCGTGTGGTGGGGTGCCCCACCACACTGCTTGCGACACAGATTCAAGGAATAGACATCATGGGAAAGACCACCGGCTTCATGGAATACGACCGCATCGAAGAGGGCTACCTGCCCGTTGCGGAACGTGTGAAGAACTACAAGGAATTCGTCATCGCGCTCACCCCCGAGCAAGCCAAGATCCAGGGCGCACGCTGCATGGACTGCGGCA
>JAEYRT010000092.1 GCA_023435325.1 Pseudomonadota bacterium
CACACCGGCTCCCGAAGAAATAGAACGCACGACTGCAGTCAACCCCAAGGATTTGCCCAAAGACCAGGCTGCAGTGGCCTATTGGATCAGCAAGAAATACCGCGTAGCGGCTGAGCCCATTGCGGCCATCGTGGCCGAGGCTTATGCCATCGGCACCCAGCAAAAGATTGATCCCACCTTGCTGCTGGCCGTGATGGCAGTGGAGTCGAGCTTCAATCCGTTTGCGCAAAGCTCGGTTGGCGCTCAGGGCCTGATGCAGGTCATGACCCGCGTGCACAAGGAAAAGTACGAGACCTTTGGTGGCAACCACGCCGCTTTCGACCCGGTCAGCAATCTGCGTGTCGGCAGCGCCATCCTCAAGGAATACATGCAGCGGACCGGCTCGGTCACTGGCGCCCTCAAATACTATGTAGGTGCTGCCAACCTGCCCAGCGACGGTGGCTACGCAGCCAAGGTGCTTGCTGAGCACCGCCGTCTGCGCCAAGTGGCGGGCGATTCCACACCGACCACGCAACTCAAGCCCACGCTGGTGGCCAAGCGCATGGTGACACCCACCAAGGAAGAGGCTGCGGAATCTGTAGCGGCCAGCCATGTTCAGGACGAAACCCAGGTGGCACTGAACTCCAATCTCTGACCACTGCCGTCATGCGCCTGCTCTGCGCAAGCACCTGCAAAAGCCCAAGGGCCACGCAGTGCTTGCGCTTTGTTGTTTATGGGCCCCTACGGGCTGGGCTACACTTAGAGGGTACGCAACTGGCGATAGGTGTGGCTGGCGCAAACGCTGCTGCACTGACGTGGAATCGCTGCAAAGGGCTTGCTCGCAAGCCCGGCGCCAACCACCGGGGAGCGTACCGCCCAGTCTGATCGGGCGTTTCAGCCGTTCGCCTGGGCAGCCCTTTTGCAAGGGAATACAAGTTCACAGGACTGCCAAACACCATGTTCCAACGCACCAACACCGTCGAGATCGTCGACCCCGAAGTCTTTGCAGCCATCCAGGCCGAAAACCAGCGCCAGCAAGACCACATCGAACTGATCGCCAGCGAAAACTACTGCTCGCCCGCCGTGATGGAAGCCCAAGGCTCCCAGCTGACCAACAAGTACGCCGAAGGCTACCCTGGCAAGCGCTACTACGGCGGCTGCGAGCACGTGGACGTGGTGGAGCAATTGGCCATTGACCGCATCAAGGCCATCTTTGGTGCCGAAGCTGCCAACGTGCAGCCCAATTCGGGTTCGCAAGCCAACCAGGCCGTGCTGATGGCTTTTGCCAAGCCTGGCGACACCATCCTGGGCATGAGCCTGGCCGAAGGCGGTCACCTGACCCACGGCATGGCCCTGAACATGTCGGGCAAGTGGTTCAATGCCGTTTCCTACGGCCTGGACGCCAACGAAGCCATCGACTATGAACAGGTCGAAAAGCTGGCCCGCGAGCACAAGCCCCGCATCATCGTGGCCGGTGCTTCCGCCTATGCCCTGCACATCGACTTTGAGCGCTTCGCCAAGATCGCCAAGGAAGTCGGCGCCATCCTGTGGGTGGACATGGCCCACTACGCAGGTCTGATCGCCGCAGGTGTGTACCCCAACCCCGTGCCCCACGCCGACGTGGTCACCACCACCACCCACAAGAGCCTGCGTGGCCCCCGTGGCGGTGTGATTCTGATGAAAGCCGAGCACGAGAAGGCCCTGAACAGCGCCATCTTCCCCGGTCTGCAAGGCGGCCCGCTGATGCACGTGATCGCAGGCAAGGCCGTGGCCTTCAAGGAAGCACAAAGCCCTGAATTCAAGGCTTACCAGGAACAAGTCGTGAAGAACGCCAAGGTGGTGGCTGATACCCTGACCGAGCGCGGCCTGCGCATCGTTTCCGGTCGCACCGAAAGCCACGTCATGCTGGTGGATCTGCGCTCCAAGGGCATTACCGGCAAGGCTGCAGAAGCGGCTTTGGGTGCAGCGCACATCACCATCAACAAGAACGCCATCCCCAACGACCCCGAGAAGCCATTCGTGACCAGCGGCATCCGCGTGGGCACGCCTGCCATGACCACTCGCGGGTTCAAGGAAGAAGAAGCGCGCATCACCGCCAACCTGGTGGCTGACGTGCTGGACAACCCCAACGACGAAGCCACACTGGCACGCGTGCGCGAAGAAGTGGCCAAGCTGACAGCCCGCTTCCCTGTGTACCGTTAAGCCCTTCGGCAACCCAACAACAAAGCCGCTTTGAAAGCGGCTTTGTTGTTGGTGAATCTATAAAAAAATAGCTGTCGGCGCTGATGTAGCAAGCATTTCAGATATAAATCTATCGCAAATGCTTGCCGAGACAGCGTAGCAGCTATCTTTTATTGGGCTGCAGCAGGAATCGGCGCAACTGCCTGCACGACATCGCCGCACTGTGCGCGGTGGCGCAGCGCGTGGTCCATGACCACCAGCGCCAGCAGCGCCTCGGCAATAGGTGCTGCACGGATGCCCACACAAGGGTCGTGTCGCCCCTTGGTGATCACTTCGGTGCTGTTGCCATGCACATCGATGGATTCACGCGGACTGAGAATGGAGCTGGTGGGCTTGATGGCAATCGAGACTTCCAGGTCTTGCCCTGTGCTGATGCCACCCAGGATGCCGCCCGCGTTGTTGGTGCGGAAACCTTCCGGACTCAAAGAGTCACCATGCACCGTGCCACGCTGCGCCACGCTGGCAAAACCGGCACCAATCTCCACACCTTTGACGGCGTTCAGCCCCATCATGGCGTACGCGATATCGGCATCCAGCTTGTCGTACAGCGGTTGTCCCAAGCCCACCGGCATGCCCGTGGCCTGCACCCGGATGCGCGCACCGCAGCTGTCGCCGGCCTTGCGCAGCGCATCCATGTAGTCTTCCAGTTGCTGCACATCCGCCACGGGCGCAAAAAACGGGTTGTGCGACACATGTGCCCAGTCCTCGAAAGCAATCGGCAGCTCACCGAGCTGGGTCATGCAGGCACGAAAATCGGTACCGAATTTTTCTTTGAGCCATTTTTTGGCTACTGCGCCCGCCGCCACGGTGGGTGCTGTCAGTCGCGCAGAAGAACGCCCCCCTCCTCGCGGATCACGTACGCCATACTTGTGCCAGTACGCATAATCCGCATGCCCTGGGCGAAAACTTTGGGCGATATTTGCGTAGTCCTTGCTGCGCTGGTCGGTGTTGCGAATCAAAAGACCAATGGGGGTGCCAGTCGTCACGCCTTCATATACACCGGAGAGGATTTCCACTTGATCGGGCTCCTGGCGCTGCGTGACATGGCGGCTGGTGCCTGGGCGCCGCCGGTCCAGTTCTTGCTGGATGTCTTGCGGCGTTAGAGGCAGGCCCGGCGGGCAGCCATCAATGACACAACCAATGGCTGGACCATGGGACTCACCAAAGTTGGTGACGGTAAAAAGGGTTCCGAAAGTATTGCCGCTCATAGTGGCAAAGATTATGCACGTGCTACGGATAAACACCTTGGCGAGGTTCTGACAGCTTGTTACTATCTGCGAAATTTTTCAAGAAAGCCGCTTGATGACTCACTTGACCCCGGAATCACTGGAACCGGCTTGGGTACAAGCGCTGCACAGCAGCGATAGCGCATGGATCGTCACCGACGAGCAACTCCAAGTGGTGCACGTTAATGATGGTTTTACGCGCATGTTCGGCTATGGGCTGCAAGACATGCTGGGCCACAAGCCCTTGCAAAAATTACTGGACACCACCAGTACGCTGCCTCCCCACATTCACGAACAACTGGACCTGACCGGCCGCTACTGCGGCGAGCTGCGCCTGCTGCACCGTGATGGCACCCCGCTGTGGGTGGCAGCCACCATCAACACACTTGACGGCCAGCCCGTGACCCCAGGCCGCAAGTCAGCAGAAGTGATCGTGCTGACCGATATCGGCTTTACCAAACGCTTTGAAGCCTTGCAGCGCCAGTTGCTGCAAGACATCGTCATGGAAAAGCCATTGCCGGCCTTGATGGCCGACATGTGTCTGGCGCTGGAGCAAATCACGCCGCATGTGCGCGTCAGTGTCATGACGGTGGATGACGAAGGCATCATGCACCCCCTGGCCGCGCCCAGCATGC
>JAEYRT010000184.1 GCA_023435325.1 Pseudomonadota bacterium
CATCAACCGTAACAACCGTCTGAAGCGCCTGATCGAGCTTCGTGCGCCTGGCATCATCATCCGCAACGAAAAGCGTATGTTGCAGGAATCCGTCGATGCGCTGTTCGACAACGGCCGCCGCGGTCGCACCATCACCGGTGCCAACAAGCGTCCGCTGAAGTCGCTGTCCGACATGCTCAAGGGCAAGCAGGGCCGGTTCCGCCAGAACCTGCTCGGCAAGCGCGTGGACTATTCCGGCCGTTCGGTGATCACCGTCGGTCCGAACCTCAAGCTGCACCAGTGCGGCCTGCCCAAGAAGATGGCGCTCGAGCTGTTCAAGCCGTTCATCTACTCGCGGCTGGAAGCAAAGGGTCTGTCTTCCACCGTGAAGCAGGCCAAGAAGCTGGTTGAAAAGGAAAAGCCGGAAGTCTGGGATATCCTGGACGAGGTTATCCGCGAGCACCCGGTGCTGCTCAACCGCGCCCCGACGCTTCACCGCCTCGGCATCCAGGCGTTCGAGCCCATCCTGATCGAAGGCAAGGCCCTGCAACTGCATCCACTGGTCTGCGCGGCGTTCAACGCTGACTTTGACGGTGACCAGATGGCTGTGCACGTGCCTCTGTCTGTGGAAGCACAGATGGAAGCCCGTACCTTGATGCTGGCTTCGAACAACGTGTTGTTCCCTGCCTCCGGCGAGCCCTCCATCGTTCCTTCGCAGGACGTGGTGCTGGGTCTGTATCACGCCACGCGTGACAAGATCAACGGCAAGGGCGAAGGCATGGTGTTCATGGACACCAACGAAGTGCAGCGCGCTTTGGATGCTGGCGAAGTCGAGCTGCACGCCAAGATCAGCGTGCGTTTGCCCGAGTGGACCAAGGACAAGGCAACGGGCGAATTCGTCAAGAGCGTGAGCCTGGTGGAAACCACCGTGGGCCGTGCGCTGCTGTCCGAGATCCTGCCCAAGGGCCTGTCGTTCAGCTACATGAACAAGGCGCTGAAGAAGAAGGAGATCTCCAAGCTGATCAACTCTTCCTTCCGCAAGTGCGGCCTGAAGGCGACCGTGGTGTTTGCAGACAAGCTGCTGCAAAACGGTTTCCGTCTGTCGACACACGCTGGTTTCTCGGTATCGATCGACGACATGCTGGTGCCTCCACAAAAGGCCGGCATCTTGGCCAATGCCGAAGCCGAAGTGAAGGAAATCGAGCAGCAGTACGTTTCCGGTCTGGTGACTGCAGGTGAGCGCTACAACAAGGTGGTGGACATCTGGGGCAAGGCTGGTGACGACGTGTCCAAGGTGATGATGGACCAGTTGAAGGTGCAAAAGACCATCGACCGTCACGGCAACGAAGTGGACCAGGAGTCGTTCAACGCGATCTACATGATGGCGGACTCGGGTGCGCGTGGTTCTGCCGCTCAGATTCGTCAGCTGGCGGGTATGCGTGGTCTGATGGCCAAGCCAGACGGCTCGATCATCGAGACACCTATTACCGCGAACTTCCGCGAAGGTCTGAACGTTCTGCAGTACTTTATTTCGACCCACGGTGCCCGTAAGGGTCTGGCCGACACGGCGTTGAAGACTGCGAACTCGGGTTATCTGACACGTCGTCTGGTGGACGTGACCCAGGACCTGGTTGTGACCGAAAACGATTGCGGCACCTCCAATGGCGCGCTGATGCGTGCGATTGTCGAAGGTGGTGAAGTGATCGAGTCCCTGCGCGACCGCGTGCTGGGCCGCACCACGGCAGAAGACGTGCTGCACCCCGAAAACCGCTCGGTGCTGCTGCCTGCTGGCACACTGCTCAACGAAGACATCATCGAAGAGCTGGAAGCCGAAGGCGTGGACGAAATCAAGGTTCGCACCGCGCTGAACTGCGAAACCCGCTACGGTCTGTGCGCCAAGTGCTATGGCCGTGATCTGGGCCGCGGCGGCATGGTGAACCTGGGTGAAGCGGTTGGTGTGATCGCTGCGCAGTCTATCGGTGAACCCGGTACCCAGCTGACCATGCGTACCTTCCACATTGGTGGTGCGGCCTCGCGTGCAGCCATCGCTTCGAGCGTGGAAGCCAAGTCCAACGGTTCGATCGGTTTCAACGCCACCATGCGTTATGTGACCAACACCAAGGGTGATCTGGTCGTGATTTCCCGTTCCGGCGAAATCATCATCAGCGAAAACGGTCGCGAGCGTGAGCGTCACAAGGTGCCTTATGGCGCGATCCTGACCGTCAAGCCTGATGAAGCCATCAAGGCCGGAAAGATCCTGGCGAACTGGGACCCACTGACCCGACCCATCATTACCGAATACGCCGGTCAGGTGAAGTTCGAGAACGTGGAAGAAGGTCTGACCGTGGCCAAGCAAGTGGACGATGTGACCGGTCTGTCGACCCTGGTCGTGATCGACCCCAAGCGCCGTGGTTCTGCCAAGGTGGTACGTCCTCAGGTCAAGCTGGTCGATGCGAACAACCAGGAAGTGAAGATCCCTGGCACCGACCACTCGGTGACGATCGGCTTCCAGGTCGGCGCGCTGATCCAGGTGCGCGACGGCCAGGAAGTGGGCCCTGGCGAAGTGCTGGCACGTATCCCGGTCGAAGGTCAGAAGACCCGAGACATTACCGGTGGTCTGCCACGTGTGGCCGAACTGTTCGAAGCCCGTACGCCCAAGGACAAGGGCACATTGGCCGAGATGACCGGCACCATCTCCTTTGGTAAGGAAACCAAGGGCAAGGTGCGCCTGCAGATCACCGATCTGGAAGGCAAGGTCTGGGAAGAGCTGGTGCCCAAGGAGCGCAACATTCTGGTCCACGAAGGCCAGGTGGTGAACAAGGGCGAATTGATTGTGGACGGCCCCGCCGACCCACAAGACATCCTGCGCCTGCTGGGTATCGAAGAGCTGTCGCGCTACATCGTGGACGAGGTGCAGGACGTGTACCGTCTGCAGGGCGTGAAGATCAACGACAAGCACATCGAGGTAATCGTTCGCCAGATGCTGCGTCGCGTGGTGGTCGAGAACCCCGGCGAGTCCACTTACATCGCTGGCGAGCAAGTGGAGCGTTCCGAGATCCTCAACACCAACGAAGCGCTGCAGGCCCAAGGCAAGATCCCTGCCACGTACTCCAACGTGCTGCTGGGTATTACCAAGGCTTCGCTGTCGACCGACTCGTTCATCTCTGCGGCTTCCTTCCAGGAAACCACCCGCGTGCTGACCGAGGCTGCGATCATGGGCAAGCGCGACGAACTGCGCGGCCTGAAGGAAAACGTGATCGTGGGTCGTCTGATTCCTGCCGGTACTGGCCTGGCTTACCACCAGGCACGCAAGGCCAAGGACGCCATGGACGACGCCGAGCGCCGCGCCATCGCCGAAGCCGAAGCTGCTGAAATGGCTGCCGCCGGCGAGGTGGAGGCTGCTGACGACAGCGCTGCGTAAACTAGGTTTGAACGCCGCGTTGCCTGATTAGGCAAAGCCATCGCTCCCTACTTGCCGCGTGGTGGGTAGGGAGCGTTTTTATTGGTACGAAGGCTAGAGTTGAACAATGTGGATCTTGTCGCTGGAGTGGTTGCTGCTGGCATTGCTGGTGTTTTGGATGGTGGGCGCGTTCAAGCGCCTCAAACGTTTGCGTCTGCAAGGCAAACAGGCGTTTGCCGAAGTGGATGTGCAGTTCACGGAGGTGATTGAAGTGCTGCGCAATTGCGCGCGTTTGCAAGCCCTCAAGGAACGGGTGTCCAGTGTTTACGTGCAGCATGCACAGCATGCCTTGCTGCCCAGTGCAGATTTGCTGGAGAGAGCGCTCAAGCAGGCTCGCCAGCATCCGTTGCGGCCGGAAACCATTGCAGCGCTGGACGGCGCCTGGCAGGGTGCCCAGGTGGCTTGGCAGGCGTATGTACAGTTGTGCGATGGCCAGTCCGGTGTGCTGGCCGAACATGTGCAGGAGTGGTCGCAGCGCTGGTCACAACTGCAAACGCTGCAAAGCCACGGCACTGCGCAGTTCAATGCGGCGATACTGGATTACAACCGCGCAATTGCACAGTTTCCTGCGTGCGTGATTGCGCGCCTGGGCGGCCACAAGGCGGGCCGCACATTTCACAAAGACGCTGCATTGTTGATGCAGCCTGTTTCATGACACGAAAGATTTTTCCCCATGCAGGTGCTGCGCCTCAGGCCTTGGCACCCATTCCTCTGTGGCAGCAGCTGGCGGCTGTGGCGCAGGGCCTGCAAATGATTCTGACTGGGCAGTCGGGTACGGCGGCTCTGGCGGCTGTGCCTGTGCGCCTGCGCCCAGGTGTGCAGGCATTGTTGTTCCAGGTGCTGCGCCAGCTGGGGCGCGCCCAGGCTCTGCGTAAACAGTTGGCGCCCAAGGCACCGCCGGCCAAAGTCAATGCCCTGTTGTGTACCGCATTGGCGCTGGCTTGGGATGAGGCGCAAGCACCTTATGAGCCTTTCACGCTGGTCAATCAGACCGTGGAAGCTGCCAAGCGTGGTGGCCTGGAGCGTCAATCAGGTTTTATCAATGCTTGCTTGCGCCGTTTTTTGCGGGAGCGTGATGCGCTGGTGGCGGCCACGGACCAGGACGCACTGGCACGCTGGAATCACCCCCAGTGGTGGGTGGACAAGCTCCAGCAGGATCACCCGCAAACGTGGCAACAGATTTTGCAGGCCAATAATGCCCAGGCGCCCATGAGCCTGAGGGCCAATAAGAGAAAAACAACACCATCGCAATACCAGCAAGTGCTGGCAGCTATCAATATAGAAAGTACTTTGTTTGGTCAGGATGGCGTGCAACTGGCACAGGCCCAGTCGGTGCAGGCCTTGCCGGGTTTTGCGGAAGGGGTGGTGTCAGTGCAAGACGGCGCCGCCATGCTGGCAGCGCCTTTGCTGCTGCAGGGCCTGGATTTGAGCCAGCCGCTGCAGGTGCTGGATGCCTGCGCAGCGCCCGGAGGAAAGACTGCGCACTTGCTGGAATTTGCGGGCGCCGCCTCGCCCATGCAGGTGACGGCCTTGGAGGTCGACGCCGAACGCAGCACCCGCATTCACGACACGTTGCAGCGCACCGGGCTGCAAGACCAGGCCAAGGTGCTGGTGGCGGATGCCGGCAAACCGCAGACATGGTGGCAGCAGGCCAATGGGGGCCAGCAGTTCGATGCAATTTTGCTTGATGCACCGTGCACTGCCTCCGGCATTGTGCGTCGCCATCCGGATGTGCGCTGGCTGCGCCGTGAGGGTGATGTGGCGCAGCTGGCCGCGATCCAAGCGCAAATTCTGGATGCCCTGTGGCCCTTGCTGAAAACCGGCGGCCGCATGCTGTATTGCACCTGTTCGGTGTTCAAGGCCGAGGGCGATGCGCAGATCAAAGCGTTTCTTGCGCGCAACAACCAAGCACAGTTATTACCGTCTCCCGGACATTTAATTCCGGGTATTACGGCGCAAGTGGATGGGCTCCAGGAGAATGCGGCGGGTGACCATGACGGCTTCTTCTACGCACTGCTGCAAAAAAACGCCTGACACCCTGTCTGCACAGGGGCAACAGCGCCGTGCGCTGGCAGTGGCCCTGGGGGTCGCCTGTACAGCGCCGATGCTGTCCCCCGTTATAGCCCATGCCCAAGCTGCGCAGACCGTGTTCAGTGATGAGCGTGCGGGCATGGACCTGCAGGTCGACGGGGATGCCCTGCTGCTCACGGCCACGCTGAACTGGGCGCTGCCGGATCTGGTGCAAGATGCCTTGCTCAAAGGCATTCCCGTGCACTTCATTGCAGAAGCCCGGATGCTGCGCGAACGCTGGTACTGGCGCGACCAGATCCTGTTCCACGCCGAGCGGTTCTTGCGGCTGAGCTATCAGCCGTTAACCCGTCGCTGGCGCCTGTATACGGGCAACCAGCCTTTTGAAGGGCAGGGTCTCGGGGTGGCGCTGTCCAGCAGCTTTGAAACCTTGGAAGATGCCGTCGCTGCCATGCAGCGCGTCGTGCGCTGGCGCGTCGGCGCCATGAGCGATTTGCCCCGCAGCGGCGAAGCCTTGCTGCAGTTGCGCTTTCGCATCGATCTCTCTCATTTTCCGCGCCCCTTGCAAATCGGCGCTTTGGGCCGCGCGGACTGGAACTTACTGGTCACACGCCGCACGCGTGTCGACCTTGCACGGTTAGGGCATGAGTAACACTGCATCTTCAGTATCGGGCAAGTCCACGAAATGGGCCTTGGGCATTGCAGGCGCTGCCATGTGTGCCATTGGTCTGGTGCTGTTGTTCCTGCTCATGCAGACCACCAACAACCGCGAGCTCTACGAGAGCCATTACGCCTGGCTGTTCGGCCTGAATGTGCTGGTGGCGGCGACCCTGGCGCTGGTGCTGCTGTGGATGAGTGTGCGGTTGGCGTTGCGCAGGCGCCACCGCAAATTAGGCAGCCCCGTTCTGCAGAAGCGGG
>JAEYRT010000195.1 GCA_023435325.1 Pseudomonadota bacterium
GCGCCAGTCCCAGCGTTGCACTGGTCGTGAGCATGCTGGACGCAATGCCCACGAAAATACGCCCCACAATCAGGCTGGACATGTTCCATGCCAACATGCTGATGACCGTACCGAACAATGCCAGCACCAAACCGGTTTGCATGACTTTGCGAAACCCGGCACGGTCCGGCAAACGGCCAAGGAACAGCAGACTGCACAGTGCTCCCCCCATGTAAATCACATAAATCAGTGAAACATCAATGGCTTGCAGCTTCCAGGCCTCTTGATAAAGCGCGTACAGCGGGCTGATCAGGGCCGTGCCCATCACCCCCACAATCATGGCGAAACTCACCCATGCGAAGGGTGATCCTTTGATCTTCATGGTCAATCCACTGTTATGTGTTTTTATGCGGGACGCAGTTCATTGACTGCATGTCAAAACTGGTCGAAACGCTGTGCGATCTTGTGCAGAGCACCGCGTGTCACAGCCAGTTCGTCGGCAGTCAGCCCTGCCAGTATGGCGGCCTCAATCTCCAGGCTCTTGCGCAAGATCTGCGCGGCCATGTGCTCGCCCTGCTCGGTCAATGCAATGCGCTTGGTGCGTCGATCCGATGGATCGCAGTCCCATTGCACATACTCAGCACGTCGCAGTTGCTCCAGCACACGCACCAAAGATGAACTCTCCAGCGACAGGGCCTGCGCCAAATCCTTTTGCAACATGGGCTGTTCCTGGGTGTAAAGCACCACAAGCGGCATACGTGTGGCATCCGTCAGCCCCTGGTCTTTGAAGCTCTCATCCACTTTCTTGCGCCATTGGCGATAGACACTGCCAATGAGCAGTCCAAAACGACCACGCGCCTGGACGATGTCAGGCGCGTGGAGTGATGAGCTTGCAGATTTAGTTTGCATGCCAAGTATTTTGCTGACAGAACACATACCTTGCCAAAACGTCCGGGGGAAACCCAGCTGCCAGCAAGGGTGAGGAATAACCAACTTAAGTCATGGGAATAGATGCAGATAAAGGGGGCGTGGCCACCACAAATTGTTCAAAAAAACATCAAGTCTTATAAAAGACTGAAAAAATTTTCTTTTTCATGCAGTAAAAATTTTGCAAAAGCATGACGTATAAAAGACTATCGCCTTCATAGTTTTTCACTAAACTGCTTGCCGCCGCAAGAAAACTGCAGCTTGTCAAATTACAGGATTAACTGAAACAAATGCATTTCACGATGCGGGAAAACAAGGATTGAAAAGGTGGTCATTACAGCCCAGGCCTTCTAGAATTCCCTTCGTTCAGAGCTGCGCTGAAACCCAGAACTGACGCTTGTAATTGTGTCCGCCTCCATCAAAGGGAGGCGGATTTTTTTATTTTTTGCGTCTTGTTAAGCACCATTGGCAAACGATAAATGCATTTCCAATGCATCCGATATCGTTATCTCCGTGCTTCAAAAAGCATCGACGGGCAGATGCGCACAGCTCATGTCCCGTGTCGTCACCACCTTGAGCCAAGCCGCGATTTTGGGCAGCTCATAGTGATAAAAATACCGGACAGCGCCCATGCGACCAACATTGGCAGCACTGGACAAGACTGCATCTTGCTCCTGCACCTTGAGTGCCACTTCCAGCCAAATCCAGGCCAGCACGGTATGGCCAAAGGCCTGCATATACGGCACAGCGTTGGCCAGTGCTTCTTGCGGATTGCCTGTGGCCCAGGCCGCCTTGGTCGCAGCTCCCACCTCTTGCAGGGCCTTCGCCAAATCATTGGCGTACTGCGCCAACGCTGGCTGGGTCAATGCCTTTTCAATCGTGCCTTGAATGGTCTGCGCCAACAACTGCAGCCCTGCGCCACTTTGCATGATGACCTTTCGCCCCAGCAAGTCCGCAGCCTGAATGCCGTGTGTGCCTTCGTGAATCATGTTCAGGCGGTTGTCGCGCCAGTACTGCTCTACCGGGAAGTCACGTGTATAACCATAGCCGCCGTGGATTTGGATCGCCAGCGAATTGGCCTCCAGGCAGTTCTCGCTGGGCCAGCTCTTGGCAATGGGCGTCAGCACTTCCAGCAACAGCTTGGCACGCGCGGCTTCTTCTGCATTGCCGGTGCGGCCTTCGTCCACAAGCTTGGCACAGTACATGTTCAGTGCCAGCGCGCCTTCGCAGTAGGCCTTTTGCGCCAGCAGCATGCGCTTGACATCGGTGTGCTCAATGATGGGCACCTGCGGGCTGGATGCATCTTTGCCGCCTTCCGTCATGGGACGACCCTGGGGACGATTTTTCGCATACTCCAAACTTGCGTAATACCCCGCCAAACCCAGCATGGTGGCCGCCATGCCAATGCCAATGCGTGCCTCATTCATCATGTGGAACATACATTTGAGGCCTTCGTGCGGCTTACCCACCAGATAGCCAATTGCCCCTGCACCACCGCGCACAGGGTATTTGCCCTCGCCAAAGTTCAACAGCGTGTTGGTCGTGCCGCGCCAGCCGAGCTTGTGGTTCAGACCCGCCAGTGCCACGTCATTGCGCTCGCCAGTCAAGTTGCCTTCTGTATCCACCAGCTTTTTGGGCACGATGAACAGCGAGATGCCTTTCACGCCAGGGATCAGCTTTCCATCAGGGCCAGGAATCTTGGCCAGCACCAGATGCACGATGTTTTCGGTGAGTTCATGGTCACCCGAACTGATCCACATCTTGTTGCCCTTGAGGCGGTAACGCGCACCCAATGGATCGCTTTCAAAATCTTCACCATCAGGCTCGGCACGCGTGAGAATGTCGCTCAAACTGGAACCCGCTTGCGGTTCGGACAGCGCCATGGTGCCAGCCCAGCGGCCATTGAATTCATTGTCCGCAAACACGGTTTGCTGCATGAGAGTGCCGTGCACACGTAACAGATTGGCATTACCCACCGTCAGCAAATTGGAGCCGATGCTGATGCTGGCACAGGCAAAAAAACTGTTGGCTGCCGCTTCCACCACATAAGGCAACTGCATGCCTCCCTTCTCGTACGGCTGGGCTGCACTGAGCATGCCGCTGTCCGCATAGGCTTTGCGCGCATCGTGCGTGCACTGAGGCTGGATGACTTTTTCGCCATCAAACTCGGGCTCTTGCGTATCCACCGTGCGGTTAAAGGGCGCATACTTTTCACGCGCAATGCGCTCGCAAGTATCCATGACGGCATCAAACGTTTCACGGCTGTGATCTGCGTAACGTGCGCGGTTGGTCAAACTTTCGGCCTGCAGCCAGTCGTACACCAGGAATTCGAGGGTAGAACGCAGTTGGGACATATGATTGCTCAGATTGGCATCCAACGCCTTTCTAGCAAGCGCTGAATGCTATGTTTTTAGGGAGTCTGTGACGGTAAAAAAGCCGCCTACCTTTGGTCTGAAGGAAGGCGGCTTGAACGGTTCCAGTGCACAGGCCTCAATGGCACCAGCACCGTGCAGCGTGCGTCTGAAACGGGGTCAGGCCACACGGGACAAAGCCGCAGACAGCAGCGCTACGGCAAGGCAAGACGCCTATTTGCATTGCAACGCTGTCTCATGGCGCCAGCCAGTGGCTTACAGCACTTCAAAAATGCCGGCGGCTCCCATGCCACCGCCAATGCACATGGTCACGCACACGCGCTTGGCGCCACGGCGCTTGCCTTCGATCAGCGCGTGGCCGGTCAGGCGCTGGCCCGACAAACCATAGGGGTGGCCCAGTGCAATCGCGCCGCCGTTGACGTTCAGGCGCTCGGCGGGGATACCCAACTTGTCGCGGCAGTAGATCACCTGCACGGCAAAGGCTTCGTTCAGTTCCCACAGATCGATGTCCTCGACCTTCAACCCCAGTTTCTTCAATACCTTGGGGATGGCAAACACAGGGCCAATGCCCATTTCATCAGGCTCGCAGCCCGCCACGGCAAAACCCAGAAAACGCCCCAGGGGTTTGAGGCCATGTTTGGATGCATAGTCTTCGTGCACCAGCACGCAAGCACCCGCACCGTCGGAGAACTGGCTGGCATTGCCTGCGGTGACCAGGCCCCCTGGCAAGGCACTGCGCAGACCGGAAATGCCGTCCTTGGTGGTGCCTTCGCGGGTGCCTTCGTCCTTGGAGACAGTCACTTCCTTAGTGGTCAGACCCATGACCTTGTCGGCCACGCCCATGGTCACCGTGATGGGGGCTATCTCTTGGTCAAACAAGCCTGCGGCCTGCGCGGCGCAGGCTTTTTGCTGGCTGGCGGCGCCGTACTCATCCATGGCATCGCGGCTGATGTTGTAGCGCTTGGCCACTTGCTCCGCGGTCTGCAGCATGTTCCAGTAGATCTCGGGCTTCATTTTCATGAGATCAGGGTCGTGCAGCATGTGGGTGTTGACCTCGCCTTGCACGCAGGAGATGCTCTCCAGGCCCCCGGCCACCAACACATCGTTTTCGCCAGCGATGATGCGCTGCGCTGCCAGAGCGATCGACTGCAGACCGGACGAGCAAAAGCGGTTGATGGTCAAGCCCGATGTCGTCACGGGCAGGCCGGCGCGAATGGCAATCAGGCGCGCCACGTTGCCGCCTTGCGTGCCTTCAGGCAGGGACATGCCCATGATCACGTCTTCGACTTCTGCACCATCGATGCCTGCGCGCTGCACCGCATGCTGCACGGCATGGGCACCCAGCGTGGGCGCATACGTCATATTGAAAGCGCCCTTCCAGCTCTTGGTGAGCGGGGTGCGCGCGGTGGAAACAATCACTGCGGATGTCATAGCTTCAATCCTTTAATTTCTTGATACTCAAGCGGCGCACACCGCTTAGGAAAAGCTCTTGCCTTCGGCTGCCAGTCGGGCCAGCAGCGGCGCGGGTTTCCAGAACTCCGCGTCGTCATTGGGGTTCTGGGCAAAACGCTGCATGGCTTGCACCACGTTGATCAGGCCCAGTTCGCTGGCGTAGTGCATGGGGCCGCCGCGGTAGATCGGGAAGCCATAGCCGGTCAGGTACACCATGTCGATGTCGCCAGACTTGCTGGCAATGCCGTCTTCGAGGATGTGCGCACCTTCGTTGACCAGCGAGAACACCAAGCGCTGCACGATTTCTTCGTCCGAAATCTGGCGGGGGGTGATGCCAAT
>JAEYRT010000108.1 GCA_023435325.1 Pseudomonadota bacterium
GTATCTATGTGCACCGCATCGTGCACAACCCCAACCCTGAAAAGCGCATCGAAAAACGCACGATCACCGAGAAAGCAGGAGCCTGATATGCCTTGGACGCAAGACCAAATGGCCGCACGTGCGGCGCAAGAGCTGGAAGACGGCTTCTATGTCAATCTGGGGATCGGCATTCCCACGCTGGTGGCCAATCACACGGGTGACAAGGAAGTGTGGCTGCAGTCCGAAAACGGCATGCTGGGCATCGGTGCGTTCCCGACCGAGGATCAGGTGGACGCCGATCTGATCAATGCAGGCAAGCAGACCGTCACGACGATTCCCGGTTCGTCCATCTTCGGCTCAGACCAGTCGTTTGCCATGATCCGTGGTGGCAAGATCAACTTGTCGATCCTGGGTGCCATGCAAGTCAGCGAGAAAGGCGATCTGGCCAACTGGATGATCCCCGGCAAGATGGTCAAGGGCATGGGCAGGGCCATGGACCTGGTGGCCGGTGTCAAGCGCGTGATCGTGCTCATGGAGCATGTGGCCCGGAAAAAAGATGGCAGCACCGACTTGAAAATCCTGCCCGCTTGCACCCTGCCTTTGACGGGCGTGGGTGTGGTGGACCGCATCATTACCGATCTGGGGGTGATGGATGTTACGCCTGAAGGGCTCAAGGTGGTGGAGCTGGCCGATGGCGTGAGCTTTGAAGAAATGCAAAGCAAGACGGGTGTGAACCTGTTGCGCTGATATTGCAGCAAGGATTTCAGCAAGGCCAGAAGTTTCTGATAGCTAGCAAGGCAGGTGTATCGGTCACTTGCCATATAAAAGACATGAAAAACCAATGCTCGAGAGCGTCATGCGCTTCTTTTTTTATGTCACGAAACTGACATGGGCACGTTTTATGCTTGAACCTAGCTACAGAAATTTTGTTATCAATGCGCCATCGTGAGGGTGGCGCTGGTGTCTGTGCCAGACACCGCTGAAAGGATTGCCCCATGCATCACGCCGCTGCCCATGCCATCACCATGGATCGTTTTACTTTTGTGCCCCAGGCCCAGCCTGCACAAGGCCCGGGCTTTGTGTCACAACTGAGCATCGACAGCGGTGAAGGTGCGGCACGTTACCAGCGCTTTTTCACGTTCAAGCCTGTGTTCGAAACGGCAGAAAGCGCCATGGCCTATGCTTTGGAGCAAGCCCGCTACTGGATGGAGCACAAGACCCTGGCCTGAGCACCGGGGTCCTGGTGCCTCTCCCGGCTTCATAATTCATAAAAAAAGCCCTGAAGCATGCGCTTCAGGGCTTTTTTGTGGTCAGAACAGGTCAGGGCACAGGCACAGGGCGCAGGGCGCAGGCACAGGGCTCAGGCAACATGTACCTTGGCAATACCGGCTTCCATGCGACCCACCACACAGGCGTCGGCAAATCCGTGCTGCTGGAAGATGGCCATCACCCGAGGCAATGACTCGGGCGTGCAGGACACCAGCAGGCCGCCGGAGGTCTGCGGATCGGTCAGCAAGGCGCGCTGGGCATCGCTGAGGTGGGGTGCCAGCTCGATGGCATCGCCATAGGACGCCCAGTTGCGGCTGGAAGCGCCGGTAAAGATGCCTTGCTCAGCCAGTTCCATCACGCCAGGCAGAACAGGCAATGCCGTGGCATCCAGATGGGCCGCCAGCTTGGCGCCACGGGCCAGCTCCAGCGTGTGGCCCAGCAGGCCGAAGCCGGTCACATCGGTCAGTGCATGCACGCCATCGAGTCTGGAAAGATCGCTGCCAGGGCGGTTGAGTTGGGTGGTGGCAGAGACCATGGCGAGGTAGCCAGTCTCATCCAGCATGCTCTTTTTCAAGGCAGCGGAATAAATGCCAACCCCCAGTGGTTTGCCCAGCACCAGCAGGTCACCTGCCTGGGCGTCGGCATTGCGTTTCATGTGCTTGGGGTTGACGATGCCAATGCCGACCAGTCCGTAAATGGGTTCGACCGAATCAATGGAGTGGCCGCCCGCCAGCGGGATGCCGGCTTCCTGACACACGGAAGCGCCGCCGTCCAAAATGGCAGCAATGGTTTCATGAGGCAATACGTTGATAGGCATGCCCACAATGGCCAGTGCCATCAGTGGCGTGCCGCCCATGGCATAGATGTCACTCAGTGCATTGGTGGCAGCAATGCGCCCAAAGTCGCGTGGATCGTCCACGATGGGCATGAAAAAGTCGGTGGTGGCGACGATGGCCTGTTCGTCATTGATGCGGTAGACCGCCGCATCATCCGCCGTTTCGGTGCCTACCAGCAGATCGGGGAAGAACTGCTTGGGCAGGGTGCTCTGGCCGATCAGCTTGGCCAGCACGCCGGGGGCAATCTTGCAACCGCAACCGCCACCATGGGACAAAGAGGTCAGACGGGGAGCTTGGTCAGCAGATGGGGTGTGGGGTGTGTGTGTCATGTTGAGTCAATGGCTGCACGCAGCACAAATGGGGCGTTTGCAAAGGGCAAGTTGCAGCGCGCGGATGGTCAAAACTGATGCGGAAAAACGTGGCGCCCATTGTGCGCCAAATCTGCCCGTGACAGGCCGATGCGGATTTGCTCAGGCAGACGCCGTGGCCGTGTGGAAGGCTCGCAACTCTGGCAGGCGCATGCGGTGCTGGCGCATCCATGCGGGGATTTCCACGGCGGGCATGGGTTTGCCGATCAGATAACCCTGGCCCACATTGCAGCCGCAGCGTTGAAGCAGGCGCCAGTCCTCCATGGTTTCAATGCCTTCTGCCACGGAAACCAGCTCCAGCCGTTTGGCCATGTCCAGGGCCGATTCCAGAATCACACCCAGGCTGCGCCGCTGGTGGGCACCATGGACGAAGCTGCGGTCGATTTTCAGCTCGGTAAACGGGAGGCGTGCGAGCTGCTGCATGGAGGAAAAGCCTGTGCCGTAGTCGTCAATGGAAAGGGCAAAGCCTTTGAGCCGCAAGCGCGTGAGCACGGCGATGGCGCGGCCCAGATGCTCCACGCCTGCGCTTTCGGTGATCTCCAGCACCACCTGCTCGGGGGCCACGCCATGGCGGGCCACCACGTCGGAAATGCTGGAAACAATGCACGGACTATCCAGCAGCAAGGGCGAGAGATTGATCGCCAGTTTGGGCTGAAAGCCGCTGCATGCCCATGTCTCAGCCTGAACAATGGATTTGCGCAGCACCTGCATGGTGAGGTCGAAGATCAGATGTTCTTTTTCTGCCAGTGCGACAAACTGATCGGGCGAAATTGGCCCCAGCTCTGGATGCATCCAGCGTGCCAGTACCTCCATGCCCCGTATCAGTCCCGTGCGAATGTCCACCTTGGGCTGGTAGTGCACCTCCAGCTGGTCACCGTCAATTGCATGGCACAGATCCTGGCTAGTGATCGGCAGGGGAGGGCGTTGCGAGGCCGACCGCACATGGCCTTGCTTGCACTGGCTGTAGTGCTGCAGTGCCGATTCCAGCTGCTCCAGTCGCATGGGCTTGGGCAGCGAGCCCAGCATGGGCAGGCTCAAAGTGCTGCTCAGATCCTGTACGGCATTGAGAATGCTCAGCTGCTGGCTCGAAACCACGAGCATGGGAATTTTCCAGCCCTTCTCATGCATCTGCGTGATCAGCTCCACCCCATCCATGATGGGCATGTTCAGATCAATGAGCATCAAGTCGGGCTTGAGCTGCAGCATGTCCAGCTGTTGCAGCGCTTCTGCACCGTGGCAGGCTTCATAAATCAGCTCAATACCCAGCTGCCTGCACAGGCTGACAGCATGCTCGCGCTGCACTGGGCTGTCTTCCACCACCATGATGGATTGAATTCCAAACGAAGCAAGATGTGCAGTATTCCAAGGCATAAGGTGGTAAAAAAAGAGGGGGTTATCCCGCTTCTGCGTGAGTGGAGATCATCTGGGATAAACCCTGCAGATCGTCCAGGTCCAGTACGCGATCCACATTGAGCAAGATCACGAATTTGCCACGCACTTTGCCCATGCCGGAGATGAAATCGGTGCGGATTTGGGTGCCGAAAGTTGGCGGCGGTTCAATGTCAGCAGCGTCGATGTCGAGTACTTCGTTGACGGCATCCACCACAACACCCATCACATGTTGGCTGTCAGCACTTTGCACTTCCACAATCACGATGCAAGTGCGTTTGGTCACAGCGCTGGTGGGCTGGCCAAAGCGTGCTTGCAAGTCCATCACAGGAACCACAGCGCCACGCAAATTGATGATCCCGCGGATGCAGCTGGGCATCATAGGCACCTCGGTCATGTGCGTATACTCAATGATTTCTTTGATCGACAAAATGCCTATGGCATAAGCGTCACTACCAAGTACAAAGGTGAGAAATTGCGTAGGAGGGGCCACAGTGCCTGTGGCCGAATTCGCAAAAATAGGCGTTGCCTGCATGCTCGGGCTCGCTTAGAAACTTACAAACTCAGACTCATCCAAAGCCTTCGATGTTTGCCGAGCTGGGCCGCCGCTGCGCGCAGCTGGCTTGGCTGCCTTGGCGCGGCTGGCCTGGGTGCCGCTTGGCGTGCGGTGATGGCTCTGGCTTTGGGGCTTGTTGTCTAGGCGAAAGAACGAGATAGCGCTTTGCAGCTGCTCGGCCTGGGCGCTCATCTCTTCGGAAGTAGCTGCCAGCTCTTCGGAGCTGGAGGCGTTTTGCTGCGTGGTCTGGCTCAGCTGGCCCATCGCCAAATTGATCTGGTTAATGCCTGCAGACTGCTCTTGCGAGGCGGCAGCAATCTCTTGGACCAGCTCCGAAGTTTTTTGGATATTGGGCACCATCACATCCAGCAGCTCACCCGCGCGCTCAGACAAATTAACGCTGGAGCTGGCTACATCGCTGATTTCTTGGGCCGCCACTTGGCTGCGTTCAGCCAGCTTGCGCACTTCGGCAGCCACCACGGCAAAGCCTTTGCCATGTTCACCGGCGCGGGCAGCTTCAATGGCGGCATTGAGTGCCAGCAAGTTGGTTTGGTAGGCGATGTCGTCAATGATGGAGATCTTTTGCGCGATCTGTTTCATGGCTGCCACGGTAGCTTTGACCGCTTTGCCACCTTCTTCGGCATCTTGCGCCGCCTTGGAAGCCATGCTGTCTGTCAGCTTGGCGTTTTCCGTGTTTTGGTTGATAGAGGCATTGGCTTGCTCGATGGTGGCACTGGTTTCCTCTACGCCTGCTGCTTGTTCGCTAGAGGCTTGGCTCAGTGACTGCGCCGTGGCGCTGACTTGTTCGGAAGCGCTGGTCAAGGTTTCAGCGCTGCTATTGACTTCGCTGACTACTTGCTGGAGTTTGAGCACCATTTGCTTGACGGCATACAGCATGCTGCTGCTGTCGTTTTTGCGTACATCCACATCCATGCTCAAGTCGCCATGGGCAATGCGGTTCATGATGTCTGCCGCGTATGCAGGTTCACCGCCGAGCAATTTGCTGAAACTGCGGGCGATCAACCAAGCAATCAGAATGGCCAGCAAAACGGCTGCAATCGCAACATACAAAATCACGTCTTGCATGGATTTTGCGGTAGCCTGAGCATGCTGGTTTGCGTCATCCATGACCGAAGCGATGAAGGTGTTGAGCTCCAGCATGGACTGGGTCATTGCGTCTTGCGTCGGGTTGTACTGTGCACGAATCAAGTTGATCGCAGCTTGGCGATCGATGGTGACCAAGCGATCAAATTCGTTGTAGATGGCATCAATTTTCTTGGCGTTTTGTGCAATGCTGTCAATCAGCCTGCGGCTCTCAGGCAGTTTGAGAGAGTTACTGAGTTGTGTGAATCTTGCCAATGCATCTGCACGGGTTTGTGAGAGCGCTTTGCGGTTGTTCTCCAAAACTTCTGGACTTTCAGCAATCAACATATTGCGCACCAAGAGCTTGGTGCGGTCATTCGCATCGATCAAGTCGCGCACTTGCCTTGAGCGGGGATAGTGGAAATCCATCACAGCCGCGCTCTGAGCGGTGACGGTATTTAAACGATCCAATGTAAAAACGGCGCTGCCCAGCAGCATCAAGATCATCAGGCCAAAGCCAATTGCCAATCGCGTTGCTACGCGCATATTTCCAAACATGCCAGTCC
>JAEYRT010000176.1 GCA_023435325.1 Pseudomonadota bacterium
ATTGGATCTTGCCGTTTTCCACCCAGTAGGCCTGACTGGCCGAGAACACGAATTTGCCGCTGGTGATATCCACCTGGCCACCGCCGAAGTTGATGGCGTACAAGCCTTTTTTGATGGATGCGATGATTTCCTGCGGATCCTTGTCGCCACCGAGCATGTAGGTGTTGGTCATGCGCGGCATGGGCAGGTGGGCATAGCTTTCGCGGCGGCCATTGCCCGTGGGCTTGACTCCCATCAAGCGGGCGTTCAGCGAATCCTGGATATAGCCCTTCAAAATGCCGTCTTCAATCAGCACGTTGGCCTGCGAAGGACAGCCCTCATCGTCCACATTCAGCGAACCACGGCGATCGGCCAGGGTGCCATCGTCCAGAATGGTCACGCCCTTGGCCGCCACGCGCTCGCCAATGCGGCCACTGAAGGCGCTGGAGCCCTTGCGGTTGAAGTCGCCCTCCAGGCCATGGCCTACCGCTTCATGCAGCAGCACACCGGGCCAGCCGGGGCCGAGCACCACGGTCATCTCGCCAGCCGGGGCGGGACGCGAATCGAGGTTGATCAGCGCCTGCTCCACGGCTTCGTTCACATAGGTGTGGATTTGCGCATCGCTGAAATAGGCCAGACCAAAGCGGCCACCACCACCGGAAGAGCCCACCTCGCGGCGATCCCCTTGTTCGGCAATCACGGTCACGGACAGGCGCACCAGAGGACGGACATCGGCAGCCAGGGTGCCATCAGCGCGGGCCACCATGACCACATCGTATTCGCTGGCCAGGCCCGCCATCACCTGCACGATACGGGGGTCCTTGGCGCGCGCCAGGGTTTCCACCTTGCCCAGCAGCTCCACTTTTTCGGTGCTGTTCATCGAGGCAATCGGATCTATGCCGGGATAAAGCTGGCGCGAAGGTGCCACCGTGGTTTTGGGGATGCGCACTTTGCGCTGCTGCTGCGCGCCGGAGATGGCACGCACTGCGCGGGCGGCATCCAGCAAGGAGGCTTCCGAGATGTCGTCGGAATAAGCGAAAGCGGTTTTTTCACCGCTGACCGCACGCACGCCTACGCCTTGGTCGATGGAAAAAGAGCCGGTTTTGACAATGCCCTCCTCCAGGCTCCAGCCCTCGGCGCGCGTGTACTGAAAGTACAGGTCTGCATCATCCACCTGGTTGGCGCGAATTTCCGCCAGCGCGCGCGACAGGTGGGTTTCATCCAAGCCAAAAGGCTCAAGCAGCAGTTGCCGGGCCGTGGCCAGGCGCTCGATGGTGGGTTCGCGAGAAATCATGACAAGCATTTTAGGCAGGCTGTCATGACCTCACGGCGCTGTGGCATGCGCAGCGCCGGGATTTATTTACGTTGCGGCGCTTTGGTCATCGAGCACGGCATCGGCCGCATGCTTCATCACCGAGGCGATGCCGTTGTCGCGTGCCGCGGTGGAGCTGTACATCTCGCTTTGGCCAATGACCTGGCCATTGCTGGCCTTGAGCGTGAAGTACGGCGCGCCGTCCTTGGCCTGGAGCTTGACAAAGCGCTCGGCCACCACGCCATTTTTGCGTACAGATTCCACGCCATTGAGCGCCGAAGGTTTGGCGGTGTAACGTTCGCTGGCCAGAATGGCCTGTCCGTTGGAGGCCTGAAGGTTGAAGAAAAACTGTCCGTCCTTGGCTTTCTTGAGCACGTATTTTCCGGTCATTGCAAGCATCCTTTGTGCATAAAAAGAGCAGCGTTGGGCCCTCCGCCCAGCGCTGCCTGTCTTTGTACGCAAGTCGCCTCGCCTGCGCCAGTAGCAGTTGCGTGCAATGACCTAGTTTTACAAACTGTGCTTGGGCTCGGCCAGTGCCAGCCGCTGTGCGCGGGCCACCGACATCAGCACGCCCAGCGCCAGCCCCAGGGTCACCATGGCTGTGCCGCCATAGCTGATGAAAGGCAGGGGGACGCCGACCACGGGCAGGATGCCGCTGACCATGCCCATGTTCACAAAAGCATAGGTAAAGAAAATCATGGCCACGGCGCAGGCCATCAAGCGGCCAAACAGGCTCTGGGACTTGGCTGCAATCGCCAGCCCGCGCCATACCAGCAGCAAAAAGCCCACGATCAGCGCCAGATTGCCGATCAGCCCAAACTCTTCGGAGTACGCAGCAAAAATGAAGTCGGTCGTCCGCTCGGGAATGAATTCCAGGTGGGTTTGCGTGCCAGCCATGAAACCCTTGCCCCACAGCCCGCCCGAGCCGATGGCAATCATGCCCTGAATGATGTGAAAACCTCGCCCCAGCGGATCACGCATGGGGTCCAGCAAGGTGCATACGCGTGTGCGCTGGTAGTCGTGCAAGAAGTACCAGCTGCCGCCATCGACGCACAGCCAGGGCTCGTTCCAGATCAGCCAGCCAATGCCGGCGACAGCGGCAATCACGGGCGGCACGACCAGCTTCCAGGGCAGACCGGCAAAAAAGATCACGGCCAGTCCGGCTGCCAGCACCAGCAGTGAAGTGCCCAGATCGGGCTGCTTGAGAATCAGTGCGACGGGCAGCGACAGCAAGGCAAAGGCCACCACAAAGTCCAGAGCCTTGAGCATCCCTTCGCGCCGGTGGAACCACCAAGCCAGCATCAAGGGTGCGGCAATCTTGAGGATTTCCGAGGGCTGGATCACCACCCCCACATTCACCCAGCGCTGTGCCCCTTTTTTGGTGATGCCGAACAGCAACACGGCCACCAGCAGCGCTACGCCCAGGCTGTACAGCGGCACTGCCGCCAGCATGAGCTTTTGTGGCGGGATTTGCGCCACCACAAACAAGATGCTTGCAGCCAGCAGCATGTTGCGGCCATGATCGACAAAACGCGTACCGTGGTCATAGCCCGCGGAATACATGGCCAGCAGCCCTATGCCGGCCAGCCAGCCAATGACGAGCAGCAAAATAGGGTCAAAGCCGCGAAACATCGGCAAGATACGTTGAAGAATATTGGGCTTATCGAATTCGGCAGGCATAGCGCGCAATTATCTGCGCAGCGCTTGCTGCACGTTCAGCCCATGCCCATCCATCCCTGATTTGTGAGGACGCCTGCCGCCATGCCCACCACCCATTTGCTGTATTTGCACGGATTTCGCTCTTCGCCCCAATCCACCAAGGCGCGCACCATGGCGCAGTACGTGCAAAGCCGACATCCGCAGGTGACATGGCTGTGCCCCCAGTTGCCTCCATCGCCCCAGGGCGCGATGGACATGGTGATGCACGCCGTACGCGACTGGCCCGGCGACAGCATGGCGGTCATCGGTTCCTCGCTGGGCGGCTACTACGCCACCTGGGTGGCGCACCACAAGCGCTGCAAGGCGGTCTTGCTCAACCCCGCCGTGTGGCCAGACCATTCGCTGGAGCAATACATTGGCGAGCAAACCAGCTGGCACAACCCCGAAGAAGCCTTTTTCTTCAAGCCCGAATACATCCAGGAACTGCGCGCGCTGGCCCTGCACGAACAGCCTGCACCTGCGCCCCAGCTTGGCATTTTTGCCAAGGGCGATGAAGTACTGGACTGGCGCCAGATGGTGGCGCGCTACCCCGAGGCCGAACAACTCATCCTCGATGGCGGTGACCATGCCCTGAGCGATTTCGACAGCCACCTCTCGCGCATCCTGGATTTTCTGGATTTGGCATAAATCAAAAAACAGAAGCTGCCAACGCTTGTACAGCAAGGTTTTTCAATATATTTGTATTGGAAAGTAAGACTGGACAAGCGCTGACAGCTACGCTTTTTTCATCCACCCACCCATCTGCATCTTCTGGAGCAAACCGGCTCCGGGGGAAATCCGTGACGTGGGAGAATCACCCCCCTATGCACGCATTGTTTGAAGATTCCGGCAAGTTTCTGGCCGGCCGTATCCTGTCCGAGGCTGATGCCTCTTCTCAAATTGAGCTTGGCACCGGCAAGCGCGTCAAGGTCAAGGCCGCCCACATCCTGCTCAAGTTCGACAAGCCCGAACCTGCCGCCCTGATCGCCGAAGCCGAATCCATTGCCGCCACGGTCGAGCTGGACCTGGCCTGGGAATTTGCACCCGAAGAAGAATTCGGCTTTGCCGATCTGGCTCGCGACTACTTCTCGGACAGTGCACCCATCACCCAACAGGCCGGCATGCTGTTTGCGCTGTATGGGGCGCCCCACTATTTCCGCCGCGCAGGCAAGGGCCGTTTCAAGAAAGCCCCCGCTGAAATCCTGCAGCAGGCGCTGGCCGCAATTGAAAAGAAAAAGCAGATCCAGGCACAGATTGATGCCTGGGCGCAGGAACTGGTGGCCGGCAACTGCCCGCAGCCCATCCGCGAGCAGCTGTACAAGATTCTGTTCAAGCCCGACAAGAACGCCCCCGAATACAAGGCGGTGGTCGAAGCCAGCCGCAATGCGCAAAAGGCACCGCTGGAGCTGCTGCAGGCCGCAGGCGCCATCGACTCGGCCTACCAGTTCCACTGGAAGCGCTTCCTGTTCGAGAATTTCCCCAAGGGCACACGCTTTCCGGAGCTCACCGCGCCCCAGCCACCCGCCGATCTGCCACTGGCCGAGGTGCAGGCGTATTCGATCGACGACTCCATGACCACGGAGATCGACGACGCGCTGTCCGTACAGGGCCTGGGCACGGGCACCGTGACCCTGGGCATCCACATTGCCGCGCCCGGTCTGGCCATCCAGCCCGGCTCGGAGCTGGACAAGCTGGGCCGCACGCGCCTGTCCACGGTCTACATGCCCGGCTACAAAATCACCATGCTGCCCGACGAAGTCGTGCAGATCTACACGCTGGACGAAGGCCGCGCCAACCCGGCCGTGTCGCTGTATGTGACCTATGACGAACAGACGCTGGAAGTCAAGGACAAGGTCACCAAGCTCGAGCGCGTACCCGTGGTGGTCAACTTCCGCCACGACAGGCTGGACCACATCGTCACCGAAGAATGGCTGGCCGACCCAGCACTGCAGGTGGAAGGCACGCCGCCCGAACTGGCCGAGCGCCGCGAGGAACTGGTGTTCCTGCACCGCCTGGCCAAGCATCTGAAAAAGGGCCGTGAAGAAGTGCGTGGCAAGCCCGAGAACTTCTCGCGCCCCGACTACACCTTCCGCCTGGAAGGCAATGACGGCAACGAACCCGATGGCAGCGAAACCGTCAGCATCACCACCCGCAAGCGCGGTGCGCCGCTGGACCTGATCGTGGCCGAAGCCGCCATCGTGGCCAACAGCACCTGGGGCTCGTGGATGGCCGAGCTGGGCGTACCCGGCATCTATCGCAGCCAGGCCAGCATGGCCCCCGGTGTGAAGGTGCGCATGTCCACCAAGGCCCTGCCGCACGCCGGCATCGGCGTGAAAAGCTATTCCTGGGCCACATCGCCGCTGCGCCGCTATGTGGACCTGGTGAACCAGTGGCAGATCATTGCCTGTGCACGCCATGGCGCCACGGCAGCGCTGGCCGCGCCGTTCAAGCCCAAGGATGCCGAACTGTTCGGCATCATCAGCAGCTTTGACGGCGCCTACAGCGCCTACAACGGCTACCAGCAGGGCATGGAGCGTTTCTGGACGCTCAAGTACCTGGAGCAAAACGGCATCACCGAGCTGGACTGCGCCGTCATCAAGGACAACGGGCCCAATGGCATTCTGGTGCGCGCCGACACGCTGCCGCTGGTCATCAGCGTGGTCGGTTCGCAAGACACCCCGCGTGG
>JAEYRT010000206.1 GCA_023435325.1 Pseudomonadota bacterium
GCAGATAGGCCAGCGATGAATGGCCATTGCCAAAATCATCGAGTGCCAGGCTCACGCCCAGGCCAGCCAGTTCATTGAGCACGCGGCAGGCATTGTCTGGGTCTTGCATGGCTTGGGATTCCGTCACCTCCAACTCCAACCATTGAGGTGCAACCTGGTGCCGCTCCAGGGCCTCTCGCACTTGCTGCAGCAGATTCGGCTGGCGCAGCTGCTGGGCAGACAGATTGACGGCAACACGCAGAGGATGGCCTTGCCCCATCCATAGGCTGATTTGTTTGCACGCCGCATCCATCACATAGTTGCCCAGACTCAGAATCAGCCCGGAAGCCTCTGCCACCGGGATGAATCGATCTGGCGCAATTTCGCCCAGGATGGGATCTGTCCAGCGCAGCAAAGCCTCGGCAGCACACACCTGGTCTGTGCGCAGATCAATCTGCGGCTGGAAGCACAGTTTGATGCCTTCATAGCCCAGAGCCAGTCGCAGGCGCTCGGACAGCAGCACCTTCTCTGCCATCTCATGCCCCATGGTGTCTTCATAGAAGACATAGTTGCCCCGCCCCCGCTCTTTGGCGCGGTACATGGCCATGTCGGCATAGCGCATAAGCGTGGATCCATCACGCGCATCCAGAGGTGCCATGGCAATGCCGATGCTGGTGCCAAAGTCCAGCAGCACCTGCCCCCAACGACAGGGTGTCGCCATCGCCAGCACGATCTGTTCCGCCCATGACTCGGCTTGCTCGGCATCCGTATTGGGTAGCAGCACCGTGAATTCGTCCCCGCCCAAACGCGCCAGCGTCCCCTGGCTGCGCAGCACTGCCTGCAGGCGTTTAGCCACTTCTTGCAGCACATAGTCGCCAGCGGCATGCCCGTAGCCGTCGTTGATGGCTTTGAAGTTATCCAGATCCAGCAACAGCAGTGCCAACGGTTCGCCGCAAACCTGTGTGTGCTGCAGGCTCTCTTGCAAATGCTGCGTAAACGTCCAGCGGTTGCTCAGCCCCGTGAGCGTATCGTGCGTTGCTTGGTAGCGCATGCGCTCTTCCAGACGGTGCACTTCCGTCATGTCGCGCACAAATGCCACCACCAAGGCATCGCCATCGCGGACAAAGCTGCCCAAGGCGATATCCACCGGCACTTGCCTGCCGTCTTTGCGCTGCATCCACAGGATGCGCCCCATGCCCATGCTGTGGCGGCGCGGATTGGCAAAGAAGTTGTGCACATACTCCCGATGCTGGGATTCCATGCCCTGCGGCAGCAAAGTCCCGACGGGATGCCCCTCGAGCTCTTCGCGCCTGTAACCGGACATCAGACTCATGGCAGCGTTGCTGGAAATGATGGTGCCGGTTTTATCGACCATCAAGATGCCATCAGGCGCGGCATTCCATGCATCCCGCACCCATTGTTCGTTCAGTGCAGAGTCATTGGCGGGATCGCTACCGGCTGCAGGCTGGGGGAGCGCATTTTCCATCAAGGTAGCGGGAAACAAATAAGGTGCTGGTGTCTGCATGCGCGGTAGAAACTGGAAAGCGCCGCGCTGGCAATCAAGGCGCCGCTACAGTGGCGGCAGCACGGTTTGCCTATGCTACAGCGAAGTACGGCGTCCGCCCTACTTGCTTCGTAAACAAACCCAAACTCCCGCTTTTTGCAACAAAAGTGTGTGTTTTATGCTTTGCGGCCAGCGGCTTCATCCAGCAGCGCTTTGGCATCCTTGGCCAGCGCCTGCGGACCTTGGCCATAGCGCTGGTACACCCGCAGCTGACCTTGCGGGTCGTACATATAAAGGCCGGCAGAATGATCCAGGGTGTAGCTGCCCGGCTGTTTGCCTTCCACCTTCTTGAAAAACACCTTGAAGTCTTTGGCCACCGCGCTGATCTGCTCCTGCGAACCTGTCAGCGCCACCATCTCCGGATCGAACGCTTCGGCATATGCGCGCAGGACTTCCGGCGTGTCACGCGTGGGGTCCAGCGACACGAATACGCCCTGCAGCTGTGCACCCTGCTCTCCCAACAAGGCCTTGGCCTCCACCAGCTCCTGCAAGGTGGTGGGACAGACGTCAGGGCATTGCGTGTAGCCGAAGAACACCACCACGACCTTGCCCGCAAAATCCTGGACCGAGCGCTGCTTGCCATGGGCGTCCGGCAGCGGCAAATCCTTGCCGTAGGCGGCACCCGTGATATCAACGCCTTCAAAACTGATCGGTTTGGGCTTGCAACCCGCCAACAGGGTTGCGGCTGTGATGGAACAGGCACCCATCACCAATGTCTGCAAAGCGTGTCTTCTGTGCATGGCAATCTCAGTCAATCAAGCCCCCGAAGATAACCGCAAAGCCAAACCCATTGGAAATGGATGCGTTCAGCGCCCCGGGCGGTCCCATGAGGCCGAAGCGCGCAGCAGCCGCTCCAGATCGCGCTTGGCCTTGGATGCCGAACTGGCATCCAGCTCGGCAGGGAAACGCAGCATCCAGTTGCCTTGGGGGTCGATCACATACAAATGATCCGCCAGCTGCTGCCCAGGCGCTGGTTCCAGCCATGTCTGTACTCCCTGGGCAGGCAGCTGCAATACCTGCGCGTGCTGCAAGGCAGCGTGCAATGCAGGCGATGGCTGCTGGCCATCCTGGATCAACCACACCCAGTCCATGCGGTCTTTTTCGCGGCCCAGCCCTTCGCGCAGCTGACGCTGCAAATACAGGTGGCTTTCGCAGCGTGCATCGCAGGCGGCATCGGATGTGCTCAGCAGCAACCACTGGCCCTTGAGTTGCGACAAAGGCACTTCCTGTCCTTGCAGCGTTCTGGCCATCAGCCCTGCAGGCATCTCTCTTTGCGGTTCGATCAGGGTGCCGTAATTGCGCCGCCCTTCGGGGCGAATGACGTAATAGGTGAAATAGGAAGCCACCACTGGCGCAGCACACACCAACAACAGCAGCAACATCTTCCAGCGGCCTTTGCGCCGCCTGTCCTGTGCTTGTTGTGACAGGCTTTGCATGCTCGGTGGCGTGTGGACGGTGAGATCAAGAGGGTGGAGATCAGCTTTTTGGGTGGGCATGGCGTTGGCGTGCAGCACGCAAGGGACGAAGGATCTGGAACCACAGCAGCATGCCTGCCAATACGGCGGCAATGGCAAACCACTGCAAAGCATAGCCGTAGTGGGTGGCAATGCCGCTGTCCGGTTGTGGCCATGCTCGCAGCAGCCCTTCACTGGGGGCTCCGGTCTGCACCACTGTCACAGGCCACAGGGCCAAACCCGTGCTCTGCGCAAAGGCCGACAAATCAAGGTTCTGGCGGATGCGAGGATTCTGGGCATCGGGCAGGTCACCTTCACCCAGGGCAAACAGGCGCCCAGGCGGACCAGCCAGCCGGCCTTGCACACTCACCTGACCTGAAGGCGTGTCCACTTCCAGCAGCACCTGGCGTTGCTGGAAGTTGCGCGCAACCCATCCGCGCTGCACCAGCACCACCTCACCTGGCGACAGCTGCAAGGGGGTGAGCACGTAAAAACCGGGTCGCCCCTGCATCTGGCGGTTGTCCAGATAAACCGTGTGTTCAGGCAACCACTGCCCCTGCAAGGCGATGGGGCGATGCCACCATGCCTGTAGGGCGGCAGGCCCGCCCGCGAGTTTTTCACGCACGGCAGCAGCCTCCAGCACGGCGGCGTTTTGCTGGGCCTGCAGCGCTTGCTGCCAGCGCTGCTTCTGCCCTGCACGCTCCAGCTGCCACATCCCCAGTGCCAGCGCCAAAACCACGCCCAGCCCCATGGCCACTGTGGCCAGCCACCACCGCAGGTTGCCCCCCTTGCGTCTCATACACAGACTTTCATAATGGACCGCATGTCCTATGCCCTTGCCCTGTTTCTCCTGGCGATTCTTGCCTGTCTGGCAAGTGCCGGCTTTTTCATGCTGCGCAAAAGCGATGCCCAAAACGATGCGGAACGCAGCAAGAAAATGGCCCGCGCCCTGACGCTGCGCATCGCCCTCTCGGTGGTGCTGTTTGTGTGCCTGTTGCTGGCCTGGAAGCTGGGTTACATCCAGCCCACCGGCTTGCCAGTCGGGCGATGAAATAAAAAAGAGAGCTGCCCACACTTATCTGCTATGGGTTTCAATATGTTTCAGTATTGAAAACCAATAACCATCAGCGCTGGCAGCTCTACTTTTTTCAGCAACACACACCCATCTTTCCCCACCCCACGTGAGCGCCACCTTTCGGCGCCCCTGCACTTGCCATGCCCAGCCCTACATCCAGTACACCAGGATGTACAGGAACAGCCACACCACGTCCACAAAGTGCCAGTACCAGGCCGCACCCTCAAAGCCGAAGTGGCGCTCTGCCGTGAAATGCCCTTTTTGCAAACGCAAGGTGATGAACAACAGCATCAGCATGCCCACAAAGACGTGAAAACCGTGAAAGCCCGTGAGCATGTAGAAAGTGGAACCAAAAATGCCGGAGGACATTTTCAGATTCAGGTCAGTGTAGAGGTGGTAGTACTCATAGCCCTGCACACACAGGAAAATGATGCCCAGCAGCACCGTCACCCACATAAAGCCAATCGTCTTGGCGCGCTGGCCGGCACGCAAGGCATGGTGGGCAATGGTCAGCGTGACCCCGGAAGTCAGCAGCAATGCCGTGTTGATGGTCGGCAGCCAAAACGGCCCCACGGTCTGGAATGGCTCCACCGTACCTGCGGGCGATGCGGTGATGCCCGCCTGCACGCTGGGCCACAGGGCGCTGAAGCCCGGCCACAGCAAGGAGTTCTCCAGATTCGCCAGCGTGGGCACCGAATGCGCCCGCCCCCACCACAAGGCGGTGAAAAAGGCACCAAAGAACATCACCTCCGAGAAGATGAACCAACTCATGCTCCAGCGGTAAGACAGATCAATCTTGCGCCCGAACAGGCCTCTCTCGCTTTCGCGCGCAGCCTCGGCAAACCAGCGATACAGCACCACCAGCCACCATGCAAGGCCAAAGAAAAAGCTCCACTTGCCCCATTCGTAGCCGTTGATCCACGTTCCCGCGCCCAGCATCACAAAAAACAGTCCGGCTGCAGCCCAGATGGGGTGGCCCGATTCGGCAGGCACAAAGTAGTACGGGGTGCTTGCAGTGTGCGGTGTTCCCATATCAGCTCCTGTCATCACGCATCTCAACCATTACGACCGGCCCAGCGCTGTCGCGCTAAACCACCCAGTTCACCAACCCGATCAACAACAGCACAAAGACAAAAATGGCCACAATGCCCACCGCCACGATCTGCAGCGGCTTGATCTGGGCCGAGTCCTTGTGCCATTCGCTGCCTTTGCGCACGCCCAGCAACGCCCAGCCCATCGCCTGGATGGAGCGCCACCGTGAAACCTGCTTCGGCGGCTGCGTCAAGACGCTGACCCTTTCGCCGTTTCCGCAGATGCCACCGGTGCTGCCGGTATACGCCCACCCACCTCAAAGAAGGTGTAGCTCAGGGTGATGGTGGTCACATCCTTGGGCAAACGCGGGTCGATCACAAAAGCCACCGGCCACTCCTTTTTCTCTCCAGGCTGCAGCTCATACTGATTGAAGCAAAAGCATTCCAGCTTGGTGAAGTGCGGAGCAGCCTGGCGCGGGGCATAGCTGGGAATGGCCTGCGCAGCCATGGCGCGGTCCTGCACATTCTGAAATTCATACATCACCGTAGCCAGCTCGCCAGGGTGTACCTGCATGGACACCCGCTCCGGCTTGAAATCCCAAGGCCCGCGCGCATTCGCATCAAACTCCACCGTGATGGTGCGGCTGGTATCAACCTGCGTATTGGCGGGCAACTGGCCCACCGTTCCATTGCCCGGCACCTGCCGCTCCGAAATGGTGAGGATGTTGATGCCCAACGCCTCGCACACGTGGCGGTAGATGGGAATGAGCGCGTAGCCAAAGGCGAACATTCCCAGCGTGATCACCAGCAGCTTGGTGACCATTTGCACATTGGCGCGGCGTTTGCTGCGTTGCATGGCAGAACGACGCACTCAACCACCGAGCAACGCCATCTTCGCCAGAAACCCGACGAAGAACGCTGCTGCGATGGACACCAAAATCCACGCCATGCGCATATTGCGCTGACGCTGTAACCGCCAGCTTTCAGTGCGGCTGGGCATGGAGTTGCTTTGTTTGGAATGGGGCATGGCGCTATCCAATCACGCGGGTGGCCGTACTGTCCAGTTTGGGCGGATTTTCATACGTGTGGAAAGGTGCGGGGGATGGCACTTCCCACTCCAGGCCCTCTGCACCTTCCCAAGGCTTTTGCGGTGCTTTCTCGCCCTTGCCACGCATGGCTGGCAGCACCACTGCCAGGAAAAAATACACCTGCATCAAACCAAAGCCGAACGCCCCCAGAGAGACAATGGCATTGAAATCGGCAAACTGCATGGGGTAGTCCGCGTAACGGCGCGGCATGCCAGCCAGCCCCAGGAAGTGCATGGGGAAGAAGGCAATATTGAAAAAGATCAGCGACCCCCAGAAATGGATCTTGCCGCGGGTCTCGGAATACATCACGCCCGTCCACTTCGGTGCCCAGTAGTAGTAAGCCGCAAACATCGAAAACAGGGAACCCGCCACCAGAACGTAGTGAAAGTGCGCCACCACGTAATAAGTGTCCTGCAACTGGATATCAATGGGTGCCATGGAAAGAATCAGGCCCGTGAACCCACCCATGGTGAACACGAAGATGAAGCCCACGGCAAACAGCATGGGCGTTTCAAATGTGAGGGAGCCGCGCCACATGGTGGCCACCCAGTTGAACACCTTGACTGCCGTCGGCACCGAGATCAGCATGGTGGAATACATGAAGAACAGCTGACCGGTCACCGGCATGCCCGTGGTGAACATGTGGTGGGCCCAGACGATGAAGCTGAGGATGGCAATCGAGCTGGTGGCATACACCATGGACGCATAGCCGAACAGCCGCTTGCGGCTGAATGCAGGCACGATCTGGCTGATGATGCCGAAGGCCGGCAAGATCATGATGTACACCTCGGGGTGACCGAAGAACCAGAAGATGTGCTGGTACATGACGGGGTCACCACCACCGGCTGGGTTGAAGAAGCTGGTGCCGAAATGGCGGTCCGTCAACGTCATGGTGATGGCGCCTGCCAGCACGGGCATCACCGCAATCAGCAGGTAGGCAGTGATCAGCCAAGTCCACGCGAACATGGGCATTTTCATCAGCGTCATGCCAGGTGCACGCATATTGAGCACGGTGACGATGATGTTGATCGAGCCCATGATGGAGCTGGCCCCCATGATGTGCATGGCGAAAATGCTGGTGTCCATGGACAAGCCCATCTGCAGCGTCAGCGGCGCATACAGCGTCCAGCCCGCTGCGGGTGCCCCACCCGGCATGAAGAACGAACCGACCAGCAAGATGCCAGCCGGCACCATCAGCCAGAAACTGAAGTTGTTCATGCGCGCGAAGGCCATGTCCGAAGCACCAATCTGCAGCGGCAACATCCAGTTCGCAAAGCCCACAAAGGCCGGCATGATCGCGCCAAACACCATGATCAGGCCGTGCATGGTGGTCAGCTGATTGAACAGCTCGGGGTTGACCAGTTGCAGGCCCGGCTGGAACAGCTCGACGCGAATCAGCAGTGCCAGCAAGCCGCCGATCATCAGCATGGTGAAGCTGAAGAGCAGATACAGCGTACCGATGTCCTTGTGGTTGGTGGCATAAAGCCAGCGGCGCCAACCCGTGGGCGTGGCGTGATGGTGATCGTGGTCATGCCCCCCGTGGTGTGTCGTGCCGTGCGCGTCGTGAGAAGGTGGGTAAATGGCGCTCATGTGCGTGTCTCCCTAACTCTTAGTCGTTCGATGCGCTCACTGCGCGGCCACGATGTCGACCCGGCGTGCCTGTGCATCGGCGCCGGCACTTCCGGTAATGGTTTCAGGCTTGCGCAACGTTATGCGCTCCGGCGCAATGCCTGCATCGGTCAAAGCCTTGGCCACGGCCTGCGCACGCTGCTTGGCAATTTCGGCATTGGCCTCCGCACTGCCCGTGGCATCCACATACCCTGACAGAGCGATCGGGGTCTCCGCATTGGCGTTCAGCCATTGCACGGCCTGCTGCAAGCTTGCCTGAGCCTTGTCGTCCAAAGTGGCTTGCCCCGTGGCAAAGAAAATCTGAAAAGGCGGGCCTTGAACAGCGACTTCAGCGGCCACTTCCCCGCCAGCAGGGGCAGCATATTCCGCCGCACTTTCTGCCACCTGGGTCACGGACAAGTTGTCCGCAGGCGTGTCTGGCGCAGCGCTGGTACTGCTTTCTCCCTCGGGGAACTTGCCTTCACGCGCTGCAGTGAACAGGGCTGGCTGCACCGCTTGCCCACTCTGATTGCTCCAGCTGTTTTTCACATAGGTCAGCACAGCCGCCAGCTCCACATCATTGAGCTGCTTCCAGGAAGGCATGGTGCCATTGGCCCGGCCTTCAAGCAGCACATGCATGGGCTCAGCCAGGCTACCCTTGACCAAGGCACTGCCATCCAACGCCTTGATCGCACCAGCCCCCTTGCCATTGGCCTGGTGGCAGGCTGCGCAATTGGCGGCATAAACCTTTGCGCCACGCGCCATCAAATCTTCCATGCTCCACTCTTTGGCGGGGTCATCCTGCCTGGCTGCCGCCAGCGCCTGCTGCTCCTGCACCCAGGCCGTATATTGCGCGGAATCCAGCACCTTGACGTGAATCGGCATGTATGCGTGCTCTTTGCCGCACAGCTCCGCGCACTGGCCGTAATAGTCGCCTGGCTTATCCGCCTTGAACCAGGTGTCGCGCACAAAACCCGGAATGGCGTCTTGCTTGATGCCAAAGGCAGGCACCATGAAACTGTGAATCACATCGTTGGCGGTGGTGATGATGCGCACCTTCTTGCCGACGGGCACGACCAGGGGATTGTCCACACGCAACAGATAATCACTGGGTGCGTTGCTCACATCTCCACTGTCCGACATTGCCCGGTGACTGCTGTCGATGGTGGACAGAAAGCTCAACCCTTCACCTGGACCTTTGAGATAGTCGTAGCCCCACTTCCACTGGTAGCCCGTCACCTTGATGGTCAGTTCAGCATTGGTGGTGTCCTTTTGCGCCACCAGTACCTTGGTGGCAGGTAACGCCATCAGAATCACGATGATGAAAGGGATCACCGTCCACACCACCTCCACCGTGGCCGACTCGTGAAAGTTTGCCGCCTTGGCGCCCTGGGATTTGCGGTGCTTCCAGATGGAATAGAACATCACGGCGAACACGCCGATGAAAATCACCAGGCAGATGGACAGCATCATCCAGTGCAGAAAATGCTGCTCCTGCGCAATGCGCGTGACAGGCGGGTGCAAGTTCAGCTGTTTGACGGCCGGGCCGCCAGGCAAGTCCTGCACGGCATGGGCCGCAGTGGCCAACCAGGCCGCTGCAGATGTACACAGAGAAACCAGCGGGATGGATCTGCTTTTCATAGTTCTCACTTGCGTCTGAGCCTCCGGGATTCCGTTGCACGCCTGCCTGCGCAGTGCCGCACCATGTTTTTCCATCGAAACAGGGAAATCAAGGCACCTGGCACGCCGCACCAGATGGCTGAACACATCGTCTGAGCGCCTGGCGCTCCAACAACTGACACGGGGGTTTCAAGCAGATGCGCAAGCCAGTACGACCGCACCCCGATTGGAGGGGCCGCGGCGCTGCCTGCAATAGATGGACGAGGTGCTTGCGAGCCGAAGCCGCAAGACCTGAAGTGAGATGCAGATACGGGACTGACGCAATCTTTGCGCTCCAGCCTGTCTGCAAGGCATAGCAACACACCAATTTTTGTCTCCCCACTTGGCACTTAGTTGGCCTTGGCTTTACTCCTCCCAAGCGCCACGCCTGCGAGTGCTAGCTATCAGTAGTTTGAAAAAATTGTAGTGTGCTTTGCATTAAATCAAAGCAGCAAAACCCGTTTTTGGCCTATCGCAAACCCTGCTCCGAACGCTTTTTGAGCATGCTGCGCATCTGCTCCAGAGACACCGTGCTTTCGCTATCCACCGCAACCCGCGGCTGTGGCTTGAAAGCGTGCCCATAGACCAACTCGAAGGTCAGAGCCAGCTGCCCCTCGCTGCCATCCACGCGCAAATACTCTCCGATTGCCGCCTGCAATTGCTCCAGCCACGCACGCCCCCTCAACGCAGGAAAACGCTGGGGATGCAGATTGCACCCCAGCTCACGCAATTCCTGCAGCAAACGCTGCGGCGTGGCAAAGGTCAGGGTAATGGTTTCCATATCCATCACCGGCTCGGCAAACCCTGCCTGCACCAGCATATCCCCCCAATCGTGCATGTCGGTAAAGCTGTGCCCCGCAGCAGGCCAGCCCATACGCTCGTACAAGGCACGCATTTCCTTGACCGTATCCGGCCCCAGACACGAGAACATCACAAAACCATCAACAGCCAGCACCTCATGCCAAGCCTTGAGCATCTGCATGGGCTGCGCCTGGGTATGCAACAGCATATTGGCCCACAGCATTTCCACGCTGGCAGGAGCTGGCATCTCGACACTGGTCTTGACCCCACCCCAGCGCGCAGGACTCCACCACGGTCTGGCAAACCTTTGCTGTGCCACCGCCTGCATGCGCGCCGCGGTTTCCACCACATGGCACTGCGCTTGGGGGTAGCGCTGCGCGATCATTTCATGGACCTGCAGCCCCCCACGCACGGGCTGCCAGTCACACCATGTCTTTGGGGTGCGGCAAATCCACTGCAGGCGGTCTTCCATGCGGCGCCCCACCTCTTCATGCAGCCATGGTGACTGAGCAGGCGCAGCTTGTTGCCAGCGCGCAGCGGCAACAGGATCAATGGTGGGGGGCAGGTTCTCGGACATGGGCGCTCATTGGACTGACTGGCCGCCGCACGGCATGGCAACGGCAGGTGCCGCGGCAGTATATTGATTTCATGCTGCGCCACTGGCCCATACGGCTATCTGAAACCCTGCTTGCGCGCTGGACTCTGCCCACCCAGTGCCTGGCATGCCACGCCTGGCCGTGCAGCGAGGTGCTGTGTCACCGGTGCTGGGCGCGCTTTCACAGCCCCGCCTTTCGCTGTACCGGATGCGCACTGACACTGCCGGGGCTGAGCGCCGAGCGACCCTGCTGCGGCCGTTGCCTGCGTCACCCTCCGCCCTGGACACGGGCGTATGCCTGGGCCGATTACAGTTATCCATGGAGCTCCCTGATCACACGCTGGAAGTTTGCCCAGCAGCCTGCGCTGGCTCGGCACTTTGCGCGCTGGATGGAGCAAGACCCGCACATCCAGTCCATGCTCCAAGCCGCAGACCTCGTGATTCCCATCCCCCTATCACCTCAACGCATACGCGAACGCGGCTACAACCCTGCGGCGCAAATCGCCCGACAGCTTGGAGAAAGCAAGTGCCAACTTCAACTATTGATTCGTCAGCTGCACACCGAAGCACAAAGCGGCCTCACCCGCGTGCAGCGCATGCGCAACCTGAAAAATGCGTTTGCCGTGCCTGCCAACCAAAAGCACCATCTGCCAAACCAAAAAGTGCTGCTGGTGGACGATGTGATGACCACGGGCGCCACCCTTCGCCTGGCCAGCCGCTGCCTGCTTCAGGCAGGCGCATCACAGGTGCACGTGCTGTGCATGGCACGCACCCCTTGAAACCAGCAGGGGCAGCAGCAAAAGCGGACAATACGCCGCCATGTTCCATATCGTTCTCGTTGAGCCTGAGATTCCACCGAATACAGGCAATGTCATTCGCCTGGCTGCCAACACAGGCTGCCAATTGCACCTGATTGAGCCCCTGGGTTTCTCGATGGAAGACCGCCACATGCGCCGAGCAGGGCTGGACTACCACGAGTACGCGCGCGTGCAGCGCCATGCCAACTGGCAGGCTTTTCTGGACAGCGCACAGCCCGACCGCAGCCGCATGTTTGCCATGACCACGCATGGCAGCCAACCCGCCCATTCACTGCAGTTTCAGACGGGAGACTGGTTTGTGTTTGGCTGTGAAACACGCGGCCTGGCACCTGAATTGCGCGAATCCTTCCCAACCACACAGCGCCTGCGCCTGCCCATGCTGGAAGGTCAACGCAGCCTGAACTTGTCGAATGCCGTGGCGGTGACCGTGTTCGAAGCCTGGCGCCAAAACAGCTTCATGACCCCATCAGGCCAGCCGGCACACTGAGGCCGAACGCTGCGTCGCAGCTGGGTCATTGTTTCGTTTTTGACAACAGTATGTTGCGAAGACAGCGGCCAATAAACACTGAACTACGGGTTCTTCCTTTTGATCTATTCAACAAGCGCCAAGCAAGGTGCTACGTTTTTAAAGATTAAAAGGAAAGAAGAAGTTCGCCAATCGTACTATCAGTGTTGCTATTGCCCTGTCCGCTACCGCAGCTTTCGCTGGCGATCAGACTCTGCCACGCGCTGACGGAATCAGCCTCGACAGTGGTTTGACCCGTGCACAAGTCATTGCCGACTTTCAGGCTGCCCGCGCTGCGGGTCAGATT
>JAEYRT010000236.1 GCA_023435325.1 Pseudomonadota bacterium
CCTTGTCCACGGCTTGGGTGTGGTTCAGGCCATCAAGTTCGCCGGAGTTCACGCAGACGCACTTTTGCTTGTCGCCATACCACTCCTGCCATGCGTCGGCGGAGAAAGTTTCTCCTTCCACAGCCACGACTTGCTTGATGGTCAGGTTGTACTTCTTGGCAAAGGCAAAGTCGCGCTCGTCGTGGGCAGGCACGCCCATCACGGCGCCATCGCCATAGCTCATCAGCACATAGTTACCCACCCACACTTCGACTTGCGCACCAGTGATGGGGTGAGTGACGAACAGGCCCGTGGGGATGCCTTCTTTTTCCTTGACGGCCAGTTCAGCCTCAGTGGTGCCGCCCTTCTTGCACTCTTCGATGAATGCGGCCAGCTTGTCGTTCGAAGCGGCAGCGTGCATAGCCAATGGGTGCTCAGGCGCCACGGCGCAGAAGGTCACGCCCATGATGGTGTCGGCACGCGTAGTGAACACGTACATCTTGCCGTCGCCGATCAAGTTGCCTTGGCCATCCTTGATGTCGTGAGTGAACGCAAAGCGCACGCCGGAGGACTTGCCGATCCAGTTTTCCTGCATCAGGCGCACTTTTTCGGGCCAGCCAGTCAAGGTGGCCTTCTCGTTGCCTACCTGGACGTGGTCCAGCAGCTCTTGCGCGTAGTTGGTGATCGCCAGGTAGTAGCCTGGAATTTCGCGCTTTTCCACCAGGGCGCCGGTGCGCCAGCCACGGCCGTCGATCACCTGCTCATTGGCCAGCACGGTCTGGTCGACCGGGTCCCAGTTCACGACCTGGGTCTTGCGGTAGGCAATGCCCTTTTCCAGCATCTTCAGGAACAGCCACTGGTTCCAGCGGTAGTACTCGGGGTCGCAGGTAGCCACTTCGCGGCTCCAGTCGATGGCCAGACCCATCGCCTGCATCTGCTTTTTCATGTAGGCGATGTTGTCGTACGTCCACTGCGCAGGTGGCACCTTGTTCTTGAGCGCCGCATTTTCTGCAGGCAGACCGAAGGCATCCCAGCCCATGGGCATCAAGACGTTGTAGCCCTTCATGCGCAGCTGGCGCGTGAGCATGTCATTGATGGTGTAGTTGCGCACGTGGCCCATGTGCAGCTTGCCCGAGGGATAGGGCAGCATGGAGCAGGCGTAGAACTTTTTCTTGTTGCTGTCTTCTACGACACGATAGGCATCGGTGGCGGACCAATGGTCGTGCGCCGTGCGCTCGACCTCAATGTGGTTGTATTTGTCTTGCATGAGCTGTTGGATCGGTTGTGCAGTCAAAATACTGCTTTTCTTGGATTTTAGGCGCTTGGGACCTTTCCCATGTGCGTAAACGGGCGACCCTTTCAGTGCGGCTTGCCCGTCCCCCCGTTCCTGAGACTTCAATTTTTGACATGCGCTGTGGCTTGAGCCATGCGCGAAGATAAATCCGTGGATTTGACTGCTATTGCTTTTTACGCCGAGATGGAGCCTTGGGCCAAGGCTGTGACTGGGTTGACGTTGCTGGCGCTGCTGGCTTTTGTGTCCCGCTTTGTCGTGCAGGGTGTGCTGTTCCACTTCATTCGCCTGTGGCGCCGTGCCATGCCTGCGCAGGGCTGGGCGCCCATCCTGCTGCACGACCATGTGCTGGTGCGCATCGCCAAAATTGTGCCTTCGGTCGTGGTACAGCTTGGTACGCCCTGGGTGGAACACCTGCCAGCCAATGCCAGCAAGGCGATTGTCAATGTCGCGACGGCATTGACGGTCTACCACGTGGTACGTGTGGTGGCGACCCTGCTGAGCGAGGTCAACGACGCCCATGACCGCCACGACGGTCCCAAGCTCACGCAGACCAACTCCATCAAAAGCTATGTGCAGCTGGGCAAATTGGTGGCATACATCGTGGGGGCACTGCTGATTGCCGCCGCCATCATGGATCGCTCGCCGCTGCTGCTGCTGTCGGGGCTGGGTGCCATGTCGGCCGTGCTGATGCTGGTGTTCAAAGACACCATCTTGTCGTTCGTGGCGGGCGTGCAGATTGGCTCCAACGACATGATGCGCGTGGGCGACTGGATTGAAATGCCCCAAGTGGGCGCAGACGGTTTTGTGGTGGACATTGCCCTGCACACCGTGTAGGTGCAGATCTGGGACAAAACCATCACCACCATCCCGACATGGAAGCTGATGAGCGACAGTTTCAAGAACTGGCGCGGCATGTTCGAGTCGGGGGGGCGCCGTATTCGCCGCGCGATCAATATCGATGCCAGCACCGTGCATCTGCTCACCCCTGAGCAAAAGCAGCATCTGTCCCAGGTGGCCCTGCTCAAGGACTACTGGAATGAGCGCGACGGTCTGCTGTGCGTACCCAATGGCGGTGACCCCGGACAGGACACGGGCTGCACGCCCATTGCGGCGCACCAGGTCAGCAACCTGCACGCTTTCAAGGCCTATGCCTATGCCTATCTGATGGCGCACCCACGCATCTCCAAGGCGCCGGGCATGCTGCTGCTGGTGCGTACCATGCAGCCTGCGGAAAACGGCATTCCACTGGAGCTGTACTGCTTTACCTCGACCACCGCATGGGTGGAATATGAAGGCATTCAGGGCGATGTGTTTGACCACCTGATTGGCGTGCTGCCACAGTTTGGTCTGGCGCTGTTCCAGCGCAGCTCGGACTTTGGCAGCCGCCAAATTGCCCAGGCCTTGCGCCACCACGACTGAAGCGCCGACCTGGAGAGTTTCTTATGACCAAGCACCGTGTAGTCGTTGGCCTGTCCGGCGGCGTAGATTCCGCAGTCACTGCGCATTTGCTCAAGCAGCAGGGCCACGATGTGGTCGGCATCTTCATGAAGAACTGGGAAGATGACGACGACAGCGAGTTTTGCTCCAGCCGCCAGGACTTTCTGGATGCGGCCAGCGTGGCCGATGTGATCGGTATCGAGATTGAGCATGTCAACTTTGCCGCCGATTACAAAGACCGCGTGTTTGCCGAGTTTCTGCGCGAATACCAAGCCGGCCGCACACCCAACCCTGATGTGCTGTGCAATGCCGAAATCAAGTTCAAGGCTTTCCTGGACCATGCCATGCGCCTGGGCGCGGAAAAGATTGCCACCGGCCACTATGCCCGCGTGCGCCAGAACGAACAGACAGGTTTGTTTGAGTTGCTCAAGGGCGTGGACAACAGCAAGGACCAGAGCTACTTCCTGCACCGCCTGAACCAGGCACAGCTGTCCAAGGCCATGTTCCCCGTCGGCGAGCTGTGCAAGACCGAAGTGCGCCGCATTGCGGAAGAAATCGGCCTGCCCAATGCGAAAAAGAAAGACTCGACCGGTATCTGCTTTATCGGCGAGCGCCCCTTCCGTGAGTTCTTGAACCGCTACATCAGCAAGGAGCCGGGCTGGATTCTGGACGACCGCAATCGCCGTTTGGGCAAGCACGTGGGGCTGAGCTTCTACACCTTGGGTCAGCGCTCTGGTCTGGGCATTGGTGGTGTGAAGGAAAAGGGCGCAGCCCGTGGTGCTGGCGACCACCAGCCCTGGTTTGTGGCCGCCAAGGAAATGGACAAGAACGTGTTGCGTGTGGTGCAAGGGCATGATCACCCCATGCTGCTGTCCCACCGCCTGGATGCCGACAGCGCCAGCTGGGTGGCGGGTCACCCCCCGGCTGCGGGCACTTATGGCTCCAAGACGCGCTACCGCCAGCCGGATTCGCCAGCCAACATTGGCAGCGACGCCACCAATACCCACTTCCGTCTGGACTTTCCGGAGGCGCAATGGGCTGTCACGCCCGGCCAGTCGGCCGTGCTGTATGACGGCGATGTGTGCCTGGGTGGCGGCATCATTGCCGCCGTAGACCCGGAAAAAGCCTGATTCACTGGATCACCTGTTGCCTGGCCCCGGTGTCCGGTGCCCGGACGGCGGCCGTGCAACCACCGAAGCCGTTGAACCGGCCATAAAAAAGGGATGCATGGCATCCCTTTTTGTTTTTTCGGGGCCTTAGGCCAGCCTGCACATCAAGGGATGATGGCAATGCTGCCTTCATCCACGTAATACAGAAACTCTTCACGTGCCAAGGTGACGGTCACGGGCTGGCCCTCGCTGGTCCACGACAGCACCATGCTGGCAATCGCCACATCGACTTCGACCATTTGCCCCACTGGCAGCTCTTCCAGAGGCCCGTCTCCCACACGGTGTTGGACCTTGCCCTGAATGCGGGCTTGAAAATGCTCGGGTAACTCGGTGTTGGGGGTCGTTGTCGTTGGTGATGTTGTCATTGCAAGCTCCTCATTGCGCAAGCCGCCACGCTGGCGGCCACAAGACACTGTAACTGGGGCTTGCAAACATGTCTGTCAGTGTCCAAGCCATCGGAGGCCACAAATGTTTCTTTTTGCAGCAACTTGCGCAATGCTTGCACCAAAAGAACGCATTGTTTTCGCACTATTTCAGTGCGATATGCGTTAAAAACAACCATGTTATGCGTTTTATTTATTTATATGCCTTTTATTTAATCCAATTTACTTAAATTGCACCAATTTCGGGCGAAATGCATGCATCTATGCACAAAACTCGTGCAAGCCATGCGCAAGACGTTTGATAATTCCTGGCAATGCCTGCGCAACAGCCCATGCGGCTTGAGCATCACAGGTCGCCCTTGATGGCAGACAGACGCCGCCTCCCGCAGGCGGCGTTGCTGCGTCAGGCCCCGTCTTTTATTGCATTGGAGAGATACCGTCATGCGCCAAGAAAGCGATTTTCTGGGTACCAAGAACATTCCTGACAACGCCTACTGGGGTGTGCACTCTGCCCGTGCCGTGGAGAACTTTCCCATCACCGGCCAGAGCGTAGCCCAAATGCCCGCCCTGATTCGCGGCTTCGCCTATGTGAAGAAGGCGGCGGCAGCGGCCAATCTGGCCATGGGCGCCATCGACGCGCAACAGGCCTCCGCCATCTCCAAGGCATGCGACATTCTGATTGCCGGACAGCACCATGACCAGTTTGTGGTGGATGTCATCCAGGGCGGTGCAGGCACCTCGACCAATATGAACGCCAATGAGGTGATTGCCAATCTGGCCCTGGAAACCCTGGGTCTGGACAAGGGCCGCTACGACGTGATTCACCCCAACGACCACGTCAACGCTTCGCAGTCCACCAACGATGCCTATCCCACCTCGGTGAAGCTGGCCACGTATTTTGAAATCCAGGATCTGCTGGCCGCTCTGGCATCGCTGCGCGGCGCCTTTCAGGCCAAGGCGGAGGAATTCAAGGACGTGCTGAAGATTGGTCGCACCCAGCTGCAAGACGCCGTGCCCATGACGCTGGGCCAGGAGTTCAATGCCTTCGTTTCCATGATTGCCGCCGACGAACAGCGTCTGCGTGAATCGGCCAAGCTGCTGTGCGAGATCAACATGGGCGGCACAGCAATCGGTACCGGCATCAACGCTCCCGTCGGCTATGCCGACGTAGTGACCACCAAGCTGGCCGAATTCTCTGGCGTGCCCGTATTCAAGTCCAATGACATGATCGCCGGCACTGCCGATACAGGTGTGTTTGCCGATATCTCCGGCATCCTCAAGCGCATTGCCGTGAAGCTGTCCAAGATCAGCAACGATTTGCGCCTGCTGTCCTCTGGCCCACAAGCTGGCGTGGGCGACATCAGGCTGCCTGCACGCCAGGCCGGTTCTTCCATCATGCCCGGCAAGGTCAATCCCGTGATCCCCGAGGTGATGAACCAGGTGTGCTTTGAAGTGATCGGCAACGATGCTGCCATCACCATGGCCGTGGAAGGCGGACAGCTGCAGCTCAATGCGTTTGAACCCCTGATGGCCTGGGCCCTGCACCAAAGCCTGACCCATCTGAGCCGCGCCTGCCACACCCTGCAGGTCAACTGCGTGGAAGGCATCGAGGCCAACACCTCGCTGCTGGATACACGCATTGCCGAGTCCGTGACGCTGGTCACTGCCCTGAACCCGTTGATTGGCTACGAAAAGGCGGCCAAGATTGCCAAGACCGCCATCGCCACCGGCAAGCCGATTGCTGCAGTGGCGGAAGAGCTGGGCATTCTGAGCCAGGCGAAAATGCAGTCGCTGCTGGTGGCGGACAAGCTCACCACCCCCGGTGCGCTGTCAGCGGAAACGGTGTAAGCCGCAGTCCGACCGCTCCATGAAAAAAGCCATGGCCTCACGGCCATGGCTTTTTGTTTGGGTGCTGGCCCTTGAGGGTCAGCCTTCCGTTCCCGTCGCGGGGTCTTCCGCACCGCGCACGCTTTCACGAATATTTTTGTCCCGCACCTTATCCAGATCCGACTCGACGGCACGGCGCAGTTTTTCCAGGGCCGCGCTAAAGGCTTCGCGGACTTTTTCTGCTTCGGCGTTCACAGCCACGGGCTGGCGACCATTGGCCCGCGTTTCCAGCACGCACTTCTTACCCGGGCCGCCGGTGGCCTTCAAGGCATCGACACTGGACAGGAACACCTCGACCCGCACCACATGCTCTTTCAGGCGGGCCAGCTTGTTACCTGCTTCTTCCCGGACCCATGCTTCCAGCGAATCACCACCTTGAATGGTTGCGTCGGTATGGACTTGTACTTGCATGCATTTCTCCTTGTCGCCAAAGCCGCGCGCCGTGACGGAGCGCGGCGGTTGTGCTGGTAGCCAGCGAAAAAAGGGGGAGGTGCTCACCACCGCTGCTCGCGTTGGCAAGACACCTTTATGTCTGCAGTGTGGGACTGAACCCAGGCATTTCAAGACAGCCTAGATCGTCTTCTTGCGCTTGATCAAGCAAGCAAACCCTGGCGCCCCAAGAAATCCAGGGTTAACCCCGGTCAATCTGGTGCTGGCAACGTCAGCTCCGGCGGCAGTGCGTCAACACAGCTGCCGTACTGTTGGCAGAACCCACCATAAAAACCGCGCGGCCCCGATTCCTACATGACAAGCGTCAAACCCAAGGGTACAAACACAGATAGTTGCCAGCCCTTTGCCACTTATGCCCATACCCACCAGCCGCCGTCTCAAGATTGGCCTGTCGGCCTGTTTTTCTCACGCAGATCCCAGCCGCTCGCTGTTCACGGGCAAAACCCTGCAGTATGTGGAGCAGTCGATTGCCCACTGGATCATGTCCAGCGGGGCCATGGTGGTCATGGTGCCCTGCCCCATGGGGGAGACGGCCAAGGGCGATGTCACGCTGGCCCACTACGCCGAATGGCTGGACGGCGTGGTCATGCACGGTGGCGCCGATGTGTGGCCCGGCAGCTACGGCGAGGAACCGTTGCGCCCCGAATGGCTGGGCGACCGGGTACGTGATCTGTATGACCTGGCCGTGGTGGAGGCTTTCAGCCAGGCGGGCAAGCCAATTTTCGGTGTGTGCCGTGGGCTGCAGCTGATCAATGTGGCCTTTGGCGGCACGCTGTACCAGGACATCCTCACCCAGGTCCCGGGGGCACAGGTCCACCGCAACGCCAGCACTTATGACAAGCACCAGCACGATATCCACATCGTCAAAGGCTCACGGCTGGCGGAGCTCTATCCCAACACCTACATGGCGCGGGTCAACAGCATTCACCACCAAGGCATCAAAGCCGTAGCCCCGGAATTTGCGGTGGAAGCGTGGAGCGTGCCCGACCATATCCCGGAAGCCATCTACCGCCACGCCCCGGGCAAAAGCTATATCGCAGCCACACAGTGGCACCCGGAGTTCCACAACCCCGACAGCCCCATCATCGACAGCAGCGTGCTGCTGAACGACTTTCTGGCCGCCTGCGAGCGCGCCAAGTTCCGTCCTGCACAAAGCCACAGTCCCTTCCAGATCCGCGACCGCGCCTCGCGCGTGCTGCGTCGTGCGTTGCTGCGCAGGCAATAAAAAAAGGAGCTGCTATCGCTTATCAAACAAGGAATCCCAATAGAAAACCATCGGAATTCCTTGTTTAGACAGCGTAGGTCGCTCTCTTTTTAAAAAATCAAATCAACAAAAAACCGCCCGAAGGCGGTTTTCTTTATGAAAAGCACAGTGGCTTCCGCCTGTCACAACCGTGTTGGGACAAGGCGCAAGCGCGCAGACAGTGGCATCGCCACGGCAAGCGCTTGCAACGCCGCATCAGCGCTGTTTTGGCAGACCCCACCAATTAGTGGTGGTGGCCGTGACCGCCGTGCACATGGCGGTGCTCGATTTCTACGGCTTCTGCCGCACGCACTTCGGTTACCTTGCAGCTGAAACGCAGGGCCTTGCCTGCCAGCGGATGGTTGCCGTCCAGAATCACCACGGGGCCTTTGATCTTGACCACGTTGTAGATCTGGGGCAGGCCTTGGTCATTGGTACCACGCAGCTGGCCGCCCACCTTCACCCCGGGAGGGAACTCCCCTTTGGGGATGTTGCGCATCAGGCTTTCATCGCGCTCGCCAAAGCCTTCTTCCACGGTCATGTCGATGGTCAGGGCGTCACCCACGGCCTTGCCTTCCAGTGCAGCTTCCACCTTGGCGAAGATGTTGTCGTAACCACCGTGCAAGTAGGCGACATCGCCCTTGTCCAGCAGCGCACCCGCGATGCCGCCCTTGAGAATTTCGTGGATTTTGTAGTTCAGCGTGACCGCCGTGTCTTTGGTGATGTTCATGTGCGTTGCCACAAAAAATGGCGGCCAAGCCGCCATGGTTGGAATGCTGTGCATTGTCCACCATCCCCTGCCGGACTTGCAGGGTGGCGGACATCACAGCCTCATGCGGCAGGCACTTCGTCCTCAAGCGCACCGGGGTGGCGTGCAAAGCGCCGCGGTGTTGCGCCGTGCACGGGGGCATTGCTGTCCCAGGGCCAGCCACCAAACTGGGTGCGTCGGAAGTCCTGCATGGCCTGCATGATCTCCTGTTGCGTGTTCATCACGAAGGGGCCGTACTGCGCCACTGGCTCACGGATGGGCTTGCCCTGCAGCAGCACCAGCTCCACCACGTCGCTGCCGGTGTTGACCAGCTCCAGATCGCGGCCAGCTTCCAACTGCAGTGCAGCGTGTTCGCTCAAGGCCAACCCCTCAAGCTGCAGACCCTCACCCACAAACCAGTACAGCATGCGGCGGGTTTCCGCGCCCTGGGCCCGGGGC
>JAEYRT010000284.1 GCA_023435325.1 Pseudomonadota bacterium
ACACCGACCACGGCTGCACACAGCAGGCTGGTGGGCACGCTGGTGAGCGCCGCCACCTTGCCCCACAGCGCCGCGCCCAGGGCCGTGCCCCCCATGATGGACATCTGGTAGGCCGACATGCCGCGTGCGCGCACCCAGTTGGGCAGGGCCATCTGGGCACGCACGCCCAGGGTGTTGGCGGTGGAGATCAGGGACAGGCCGGCCGTCATCATGCACAGCACGGCCAGTGGCAGATGGGGCACCAGGGCAATGCCGACAATCGACAGCGCCTGCAGCACCGTGCCTGCCAGGATCAACTGTTCGCTGGGCAGGGCCTGACGGATGCGTGGCAGGAACATGGCGCCGATGATGGCGCCCGCCCCCATGGACGCCAGCAGCAAGGTAAACACCCCCGCGCCGCTGATGAAGCCGATGCCGTCAAAGCGTTTGGCCGTCAGCGGCAGCAGGGCCATGATGGCCGTGCTCATGAAAAAGAAGGCGACGGTGCGCGCGATCACGGCGCGCATGCGCGGCGACTCCTTGATGAACTGCAGCCCCACGCGCATGGCGCTGGGCAGGCGCTCGCGCCCCAGCGGGTTGATGGGGGCCGCCCGCTTCCAGCGCAGCAGCACCAGACCTGCCACGATGGACAGCACTGCATTGAGCACGAACACCCACAGCGTGCCCGCGCTGGCAATCAGGGCGCCGGCCACCAGCGGGCCCACGATGCGCGAAGCATTCATGGCCACGGCATTGAGCGCCATGGCCGAGGGCAGCTGCGGTTTGTTGATCACTTCCGGAATCAGGGCCGAAAACACGGGCCAGCGCATGGCCATGCCCATGCCGTTGGCAAAGGTCAGGGCCAGCAGCAGGGGCGCGCTCATCACGTCCAGCGCCAGTGCCACGCACAGCAAGACGGCCACCACGGCCACCCAAAATTGCGTGAAGATGAAGTAACGGCGCCGGTCCAGAATGTCGGCCAGCGCGCCGCTGGGCAGCCCCAGCAGAAACACGGGCAGGGTGGAGGCGGTCTGCACCAGTGCCACCAGCACGGGCGAGGTGGTGAGCGAGGTCATCATCCACGCCGCGGCCACATCGTTCATCCACACGCAGATGTTGGCGACCAGCGTCACGCCCCACAGCAGTCGGAAAGTAGGGGTGCGCAAGGGCGCCCAGGTGGAGGCGGGTGGTGCTGGCGGTGGCGCATGGCTTGAGGTGGGTTCTTCAAGAATGCGGCCAGGTGGCGCTGGAGGTGGGGGAACTTGCTGCTCGGACATCACCGCCGATTGTCGGGGTTATGGCTATTTTCTGCAGGCCGTCGCGTGTAGGAAAGCAGGGCGTTGTGTCAGCCTGAATCCGCAGCGCTTACATCCCGGACGGTACGGGGGGCAGGCTGTCTTTCACCTCACCCAGGGAAAAGCTGGTGTGCATGTCTTTCACATTGGGCAGGTTCAGCAGCACGGTGCGGGTGAAATGCGAAAAGCTCTCCAGGTCTTTGGCCACCACCTGGAGCTCGAACATGCCCTTGCCGCTGATGTAGTGGCAGGACACCACTTCAGGAATGGCGCGGATGGCTTCTTCCATCTCTCTCGTGCGTGCGCCGGAGCTGATCTCTGCATCAATACGCACAAAGGCCAGCACGCCAAGGCCAATTTTCTGGCGGTCAATGTGCGCGTGGTACCCCTTGATGTAGCCCGCCTGCTCCAGCGCCCGTACCCGCCGCCAGCAAGGGGCTGCGGACAACCCCACGCGCTGCGCCAGCTCGGCATTGGTCAGACGGCCATCGGCTTGCAGGTGCGTGAGGATGGCGAGGTCAAACTTGTCCAAAGTATTCACGTTTACCCTGAAAAGAGAAAGGATCTTGCTCAATCCTGCGGTTTGAAGGCAAAAAAAGCAATCACCTATCTGACGCTCACTCCTACACTTGATTTGGGTCATCGCCCAATAACCAAGAGACCAGCCAAGAGCATGGTCCATATGAAGGAGACAACGATGAATGCCCCGATGAACGATGCTGTGCGCCAGGCGCTGGAAAACGTCACGCTGGACGATAAATACACCCTCGAGCGGGGGCGCGCCTTTATGAGTGGCGTGCAGGCGCTGGTGCGCTTGCCCATGCTGCAGCGCCTGCGCGATGCACAGCAGGGCTTGAATACCGCTGGCTTTGTCAGTGGTTACCGTGGCTCGCCCTTGGGCAGCTATGACCAGGCCATGTGGGCGGCTCAAAAGCATCTGGATGCGCAGAACATCGTTTTCCAGCCCGGGGTGAATGAAGAGCTGGCTGCCACCGCACTGTGGGGGACGCAGCAACTGGACCTGTACCCGCAGTCCAAAAAGTTCGATGGCGTGTTTGGCATTTGGTATGGCAAGGGACCGGGCGTGGACCGCTGCTCCGATGTGTTCAAGCATGCCAATATGGCGGGCACAGCCAGACACGGTGGCGTGATTGCACTGGCGGGGGATGACCACATCAGCAAGTCCTCCACGGCAGCGCACCAGAGCGACCACATCTTCAAAGCCTGTGGCACGCCGGTGTTCTTTCCGTCCAGCGTGCAGGACATCCTGGACATGGGCCTGCATGCTTTTGCGATGAGCCGCTTCAGCGGTCTGTGGTCGGGCATGAAAACGATTCAGGAGGTGGTGGAGTCCTCCAGCAGCGTCTTTGTGGACCCTGACCGCGTCAACATCGTGCTGCCCGAAGACTTTGTCATGCCGGAGGGCGGGCTGCACATCCGCTGGCCCGATGCGCCTCTGGAGCAGGAGGCGCGCCTCATGCACTACAAGTGGTATGCGGCGCTGGCCTATGTGCGTGCCAACAAGCTCAACCACAACGTGGTGCAAGGGCCGCAGGACCGCTTTGGCATCATGGCCAGCGGCAAGGCTTACAACGACATGCGCCAGGCCCTGGTCGATCTGGGCCTGGACGATGCCACCTGCCAGCGCATTGGCATACGGGTGCACAAGGTCAACGTGGTCTGGCCATTGGAGGCGAGCATCACGCGCGAATTTGCCCGTGGTTTGCAAGAGATCTTGGTGGTCGAGGAAAAGCGCCAGATCATCGAATACCAGGTCAAGGAAGAGCTGTACAACTGGCGCAATGACGTGCGTCCCACCGTGGTGGGCAAATTCGCCGACAACGAGAGCGACGAATGGGGCAAGCCTTACCACTCCGGCAGCGACTGGTTGCTGCGCGCCAATGCGGATCTGACGCCGGCCCTGATTGCCCGTGCCATTGCCCAGCGCCTGAAAAAGCTGGGTGTATCCGAGGATGTGCAGGCACGCATTGATCAGCACCTGGCCATGCTGGATGCCTGTGAGCGCCAAGTCAGCACGCAAACCGTGCAAACGGGCGACCGCACGCCGTGGTTCTGCAGTGGCTGCCCACACAACACCAGCACCCGTGTGCCCGAAGGCAGTCG
>JAEYRT010000073.1 GCA_023435325.1 Pseudomonadota bacterium
ATGCTGGCCTATGTGGAAATGTTCAAGCGCGACGCTGAGCGCATGATGGACGTGCGCAAGCGCGTGAATGTGCTGCCTTTGGGCTCTGCTGCGCTGGCCGGTACGACCTATCCGCTGGACCGCGAGCGCGTGGCCAAGACATTAGGCATGGATGGCGTGTGCCAGAATTCGCTGGACGGCGTATCCGACCGCGACTTTGCGATTGAATTTACATCGGCCGCTTCGCTGTGCATGGTCCACATCTCGCGCCTGTCCGAAGAGCTGATTGTGTGGATGAGCCAGAACTTCGGCTTTATCAAGATTGCCGATCGCTTCACCACTGGCTCGTCCATCATGCCCCAGAAGAAGAACCCCGATGTCCCCGAACTGGCACGTGGCAAGACGGGGCGTGTGGTGGGTCACCTGATGGGCCTGATCACTTTGATGAAGGGCCAGCCCTTGGCCTACAACAAGGACAACCAGGAAGACAAGGAACCCTTGTTCGACACCGTCGATACGCTTAAGGACACGCTGCGCATCTTTGCCGAAATGATTGGCGGGCAGGTGAACCCAGCGACCGGCGCCAAGGAAGGTGGTATCACCGTGAACGCAGACAACATGCGTGCTGCTGCGCTCAAGGGTTACGCGACTGCCACCGACCTGGCCGACTATTTGGTCAAGAAGGGCCTGCCTTTCCGTGATGCCCACGAAACTGTGGCCCATGCTGTGAAGCTGGCGACGCAAAAGGGCGTGGACCTGAGCGAACTGCCTTTGGAGGAATTGCAATCGTTCAACCCCAATGTGCAAGCCGATGTGTTCGAGGTGCTGAGCCTGGAGGGATCTCTCAACGCACGCAATACCCTGGGTGGTACGGCCCCTGTGCAAGTGCGTGCCCAACTGGCCAAGCACCGCGCGCGCCTGGCATAAGCTTTTCCAGCTTGCCCTGTCAGGGCACTTTCAAACTCGAAAGGGACGCAGACAGCGTCCCTTTTTTTAGGATTCGCATGGTTTGCGATGGGGTTCGTCTTTATTGAAGAGGTTTTTGGCAGAGGGTTTTTGCAATTTCTCCGGTAGGCTGGCAGATGGCCGTGTATGGCTTCTTTTATTTTTTACTTCTGGAGCAAGTTTGTGTCCCATTCCTCACGACGTCGATTCCTCATCAAAACCGCGACACAGACAGCGGTGCTGGCCGGTGCCAGCGTGGCAGGATGGCGATGGTCGTGGGCCAATGAAAAGCCCATCCGTATTCTGGTTGGCTTTCCTGCGGGAGGTGGTAGCGACGTGATTGCACGTTTGCTGCAGGAACCGCTGAGCAAACGCTTGGGGCGGACCGTCATCATCGAGAACCGGCCCGGCGCAGGGGGGCAGATCGCAGCGCAGCAACTCAAGGCTTCACCCGCTGATGGCTCGACGCTGTTTTTGACGCATGACCACAGCATTTCCATCCTGCCGCAGGTGGTGCGACATGCCGGTTTTGATCCTGCACAAGACTTCGAGCCCATGGGGGGCTTTGCCTCCTTCGTCAACACCTTTGCGGTGTCAGGCCTGCACCCTGCCAAGACCTTTGACGAGTATTTGCAGTGGGTACGCAAGGACGCAGATGGCCGCAGTGCCATTGGCATTCCAGCGCCTGCTTCTACGCCGGAATTCTTGGTCAAACAACTGGCGCAGCGTTATCAGCTGGATTTGATATCGGCACCTTACAAGGGCAGTGCCCCCATGATCAGCGACATGCTGGGCAGGCAGATCGAGGCAGGTATCGGTTCCGTGCTGGATTTCCTGCAGTATCACCAAGAGGGCAAGGTGCGTGTGCTGGCCGTGCTTGGTGGGCAGCGTCAGCCCTGGCTGCCTGACGTGCCCACATTTGCCGAGCTAGGCATGAAGGGACTGGAAGACATGCCGTACTACGGCATCTATGCACCCAAGGGTGTGCCCGCGGAATTCACGCAGCGCTTTGCCCAGGCACTGACAGAAAGCGTTCAGGAACCGGACATCCGCAAGCAACTGGAAGCCTTGGGCCTGGTGGTTGATCCCATGACGCCCACACAGCTGCATCAGCGCGAGCGCGCCTATGCCGCCGTTTGGAAACGCATCATCGCAGAAAGCGGTTTCAAGCCCCAGTAAACCAGCGGTACCTTTTCCTGGTATGCCCAGCCGCAAAGCGTCAGCCTTGCGGCTTTTTTGTATTTTTGTAACCGTGGGTCACGCCGGTAGTGGGCGTGAGCAGTGCCAGTGTAGGCTAGCGCCCATTCATCACAAGGGCAGCAGCGCGAGGAGCTACGTGGCGCAGATTCGTTCTTTCCTTTTCAGATTCGGGCTGGTTGGGTATGCCGCTGTTGCAGCGTTGTCCCATGCTGCCAGCATTACCCAAGTCACTCCGCAAGGCGCCGTTAACCAAGTGCGCCAGGTGGTGGTGCAGATGTCGGACAATGCGGTGCGCCTGGGCAATGCGCAGGCCCCAGCCCCGGTCAGTGTGCAATGCACACCGGAGCAGCAGGGTTCGGGCCGGTGGAACAACGCCCGCGAATGGGTGTGGCAGCTGGAAGCCCCCATGCCTGCGGGCACGCGCTGTCAGCTCATTCCAGAAAAAACATTCAAATTACCTTCTGGGAAAAGTTTGACGGGCGCTGGCAGCTATCAGTTTGAAGTGACAGGGCCGGCCGTAATGGAAATTTGGCCTGCCACTTATGAAGCCATCGATGAAGCACAGAGTTTTGTGCTGCAGCTCAATGGTCCGGCAACGGCAGAGAGCCTGGCGGAACATGCCTATTGCCGGGCCGAAGATGTGGGCGAACGCATTCCCGTTCATGTGTTCGACGCTGCGCACACCGAGGAATTGCGCAAGGCGCTGAAACTCTCCGCCCAGCCGTATTACGTCGCGCTGGCCTGCAAGCGTCGCATGACGGCAGGCAGCCGCATGCAACTGGTTTATGGCGCAGGTGTGACCATGCCTTCGGGCGTGCGCAACCGGGCGGCGCAGACTTTTGACTACAACGTGCGTGAGGCCTTTGCGGCAGAGCTGCAGTGCCAGCGCGAACGGGCGAATGCCGGGTGTTTGCCCATTCGTGATGTGCTGCTGTCATTCACTGCACCTGTACCTGCAACGCAGGCCAGACAAGTGCTGCTGCAGCAAGGCAGCCAGCACATTGCGGCAACACTGGAAACAGACAAGGCAGGGGCAGTTACGGAGCTGCGTTTCAAAGGGCCGTTTACACCGCTGGCCACATACCAGCTGCACCTGCCTGCCAACCTGCAGGATGACGCAGGCCGTAGCTTGGCCAATGCGGCCGCTTTTCCATTGGCCGTGGCCATGGGTGACACCCCGCCGCTGGTGAAATTCGCGGCCGCACCGTTTGGCGTGCTGGAGCGCTTTGCCGAAGGCAAGGACGGTACAGCCGTGCTGCCCGTTACCGTGCGCAGGGTCGAGGCTATGGACGGCATTGTTCCTGCGGATGCACAGGTGCGCCATCTGCGGTTGCAGCAGGATGCCGACATCATCCGCTGGTGGGACAAGGTACAGCGCTATGACCGCAGCCATGTGAATCGCAAGCAGGCACAAAAGGAGCTGCATGCTCCCTTGCCCCGTCCCTTGGACGAGGATGACAGCCACATGGTGGCGACCCGTACGGTGTCACTGCTGAACGGCGAAACGCATGTGCACGCGGTGCAATTGCCCAGGGCGCAGAACGATGGCCCGCGCGAGCTTGAAGTCGTGGGCATTCCACTCAAAGAACCGGGCCTGCATGTGTTGGAGGTGGAATCACCCCGTCTGGGCGCAGCGCTGCTCGACGAACGCCTGGGCGAGCAACGCAGCATGTTTGTGCGTACCTCGGCACTTGTGACCAATTTGGCCGTGCACTTCAAGCTGGGCCGCGAAGGCTCGGCAGTGTGGGTCACTACGCTGGATCATGGCAAGCCGGTGGCGGAGGCCAGGGTGCAGGTGTCGGACTGCCGCGGTCGGCCGCACGCCAGTGGACAGACCGATGCCCAGGGCTTGCTGTTGCTGCCAGAACTCGACAAGGAAGCGCCGCGTTGCGATGACCACGAAGGCAGTGGCCAGTGGTTTGTCAGCGCACGCCAGAACAAGGATGGTGTGGAAGATGTGGCCTTTGTTTGGAGTGACTGGCAGCGGGGCATCGAACCGTGGCGCTTTCACGTGCCCACAGGCTGGGGCAGTGAACCGGACATCGCCGTGCATACGGTCATGGACCGCAATCTGCTGCGCGTCGGCGACACCGTTTCCATGAAGCACTTTGTGCGTGTGCAGACCTTGCAGGGGCTGGCATTGCCCAAGGATTGGCCGGTGGAGTTGCTCATCACCCATGTGGGCAGCAACCAGCAATACAGACAGCGTCTGCAGTGGAGTGAGACGCACAATGGCGGACGCAATGCCATCAGCAGCTTTGCCATACCCAAGGCAGCCAAGCTGGGGCTGTACAGCGTGGAGCTGCGTTGGCCTGAAAGTGCGCAGGGGGGCCAACGCAGCCGGCAATCGGGTGAATTCCGTGTGGAGGCGTTTCGCCTGCCTGTTTTCCAGGGCAGCGTACAACCGGCAGACCAGGGTACGCTGGTGCAACCTCAGCGCTTGCCGGTGGTTGTGAACCTGAACTACCTGAATGGTGGAGCGGCCAGTGGGCAGGAGGTGAAGGTGAGCGCCCTGCTGCGCGAACGCCATGTGTCTTTCGAGCGCTGGAGCGGCTATAGCTTCCGCAGCCCGCGCACCGATGACACGGCACGCCGAGAAGCCGAGGAACATGCGGCCGATGGCAGCCGGTTGGTGGCGGACAAACTGCCGTTGCAGCTGGATGCACAAGGCCAGGGCAGCGTGGAACTCGACCAGTTGCCCGCCATCATGCAGCCCCAGGAACTGGTGCTCGAAGCCAGCTTTGCCGATCCCAATGGAGAAATCCAGAGCCTGCGCAGCAGCCGGGCGCTGTGGCCTGCTGCCGTGCTGGCGGGCATTCGTACCGAGGGCTGGATGACGGCGGGCCGCAAGATGCGCCTGCAGGCATTGGCCGTAGATGCGCAGGGGCAGCCTCAGGCCGGGGTGCCACTGAAGGTGCATGCCGTGCACCACACCACCACCAGCACGCGCAAGCGCCTGGTTGGCGGTTTCTACAGCTACGACAACCAACACAGCCGCAAGGAACTGGGTGAAGTTTGCAGCGGAAGAAGCGATGCGCGTGGCCTGTTGCTGTGCGAGGTGCAGGTGGTGCAAGAGGGCGAAGTGGAGCTGATTGCTTCCGCGCAGGACAGCCAGGGGCGTATGGCGCATGCGGCCGATACCGTGTGGGTCACAGGGCAGGGCGAGTTGTGGTTTGGAGGGCAGAACCATGACCGTATGGATGTGCTGCCGGAAAAGCCGCGGTACGCACCGGGCGAGACGGCGAGGCTGCAGGTGCGCATGCCGTTTCGTGAAGCCACGGCCTTGGTCAGCGTAGAGCGCGAGGGGGTGCTGCACGCCCAGGTCATGCCGCTCAAAGGCCGGGACCCGACCATCGAACTACCCATACAAGCTGGCTGGGGGCCGAATGTGTATGTGAGCGTGCTGGCCCTGCGTGGGCGTTTGTATGAAGTGCCGTGGTACAGCTTTTTCACCTGGGGCTATCAAGCACCGCGCCAGTGGTGGAATGCCTTCTGGCACAGCGGCAAGGACTATGTGGCGCCCACGGCCATGGTGGATTTGAGCAAGCCTGCCTTCCGCCTGGGTGTGGCGGAGCTGCAGGTGCAGGATGCCTCGCAGCAACTGCAGGTGACCGTGCAGGCCGACAAGCGCAGCTACCGAGTCCGCGACAAGGCCCGGGTCACCATCCGTGCGACCTTGCCCGATGGCCAGCCTGCAGCCCATGCCGAAGTGGCCGTGGCTGCGGTGGACAAGGCGCTGCTGGAGCTGTCCCCGAACCATACCTGGGACCAGCGCACCGCCCTATGGCAGCGCCGCGGCTGGTCGGTGGAAACGGCAACCGCGCAGATGGAAGTCGTGGGG
>JAEYRT010000113.1 GCA_023435325.1 Pseudomonadota bacterium
CTGCTGGACCTGGGGCTGACCGATGCTTTCCGCATGTTTGAACAACCTGAGAAAAGCTTTTCGTGGTGGGATTACCGCATGCTGGGCTTTCAGAAAAACCGGGGCCTGCGCATTGACCACATCCTGATTTCGCAAGCGCTCAAGGCCAAGGTCACGGCCTGCATGGTGGACCGCGCACCACGCAAGAACAAACAGCCCAGCGATCACGCACCCGTAGTGGTCAGCCTGGACTAACCGCTGCCTCTTCAGCCGCTGCCACAGCGGCTTTTTTGCGCCCTGTGTGCTTGTTATCGGCCAGATATTGTTGTGACTGCTTCTGTTTTTTCAAGCAACGCTGCTTTGCGTCAACCGGGTTTTCTTGCTTTTCTCAGTGCACGCCTGTTCGGCATGTTTGCCCAGCAGATGCAGGCAGTGGTGGTGGCCTGGCAGGTCTATGACATCACACGCGACCCGCTGTCACTGGCCTATGTAGGGCTGGCGCAGTTTCTGCCCATGCTGTTGCTGCTGATTCCTGCAGGGGATCTGGCAGATCGCATCAGCCGCAAACGCATGCTTGCGGTCAGCTGGAGCGTGGCCGCAGTGTGCGCGGTTTTGCTGCTGTGGCTGGCCACGCTGGGCGAACCTGGTGTGGGCGGCATTTACGCAGTACTGGTGCTGTTTGGCTGCAGCCGTGCATTCACCGGCCCTGCCATGCAAAGTTTGCTGCCACAAATTGTGCCGCGCGAACATCTGGCACAGGCCTTGGCCACCAACAGCATGATCATGCGCACAGCCGCAATTGCTGCGCCCGTGCTTGGTGGCGTCTTATATGGCCTGGGCGGAGGAGTGCTGACCTATGCAGCCTGTGCCCTGGCCCTGTTCAGCGCCGTTGTGTTGCTGTGGCGCGTGCCTGTGCGCTATGCGGCAGCCCGTGAGTTGCTGCCGGGCACGATGTGGGTCCGCGCGCTGGACGGCTTGCGCTTCATCCGCAGCCGTCCCATTGTGCTGGGCACCATTTCGCTGGACCTTTTCGCCGTTTTACTGGGCGGCGTGATTGCCTTGCTGCCCGTGTATGCGCAAGAGGTGCTGCACACCGGCCCTGAGGGCCTGGGCATTTTGCGTGCAAGCATGGCCGCAGGTGAAGTGCTGATGGGCGTATGGCTCAGTGCCCATCCCATCACCCACCGTGTCGGCAAAGTGATGTTTGGCGCCGTGGCCACGTTTGGCTTGGCCAACCTGGTGTTTTCGCTATCGCACTGGTTCTGGCTGTCTGCAGCCATGCTTGCTCTGGCCGGAGCGGCAGACATGGTCAGCGTCTACATCCGCTCTGCACTCGTGCAGTTTTCCACGCCAGACACCATGCGCGGTCGGGTCAATGCCGTGAACATGCTGTTCATCAGTTCCAGCAATGAGTTGGGAGAGTTTCGCGCAGGCACCATGGCGGCGGCACTGGGCGCAGTCCCTGCGGCCATTGCAGGCAGTGTCTGTACGTTGGGCGTGGTGGCAATCTGGATGCGCTGGTTCAAGCCGCTGCGCGACGTGGACAAACTGGAAGATGCAAGCCGGCTGTAACAAAGTTGTTGCAAGGCAACAAAACCAGCAATTCTCACTAAACAAAGAAATTAAAACAATTCATAGTACAAAAGTTACATGCAAATGAAAAAGGCAGCAGTTCACGCTGCCTGCATTTTTTCTGTCATCTATGTGGTGTGTTCTCAGAGGGTTCGGCATTATCGGAATGAGCTTGGCTTTGACTGCTTGCGGGGAAATCCGCGAGCGAATGCAAGGCTATCCATCGGAAGATACGGTACTGAATCTCGACACGGCCACCTCCAACCAGATTGCCGATGCCCTGAGCCAGATGTCGCGCATCTCCACCGTGGGTGATGACTGGGAGTTTCTCAATCCCGAAGACCCCTGCACGGTACATGTGCTCGATAAAAATGCCCAAAGCCAGCGCGCGCTGAATTTGCTAGGTGCCAGCTTTTCCATTCACCGCGACATGCAAACCCAGCGCTACTACACCACGATGCGCCATGGCGAACAAGAAGAGCAGGATGGGCAGCAGGCGCTGCGCCTGTTTGAAGGCGACACCTACCACGACGTATTTTTTGCAGAAGGCTATTTGCAGGCCCTGACACAGAAATGCCGCAAAAGCCATCTGCTGCATGCCCACAACACGGCCAACCACGGTTTTTGACGTCTGCGCAACGCGCTTCCGCTACTTGCTAGCCACGCGGCATGCATCCGTGTTCTGGCCATAAAAAAGCCCGCGGCAAGCGCTGCGGGCTTTGGCTGGTCGACCGTCAAGTCGCTTACAGCGCTTCCTTGCGCAACTGCTCGGGACTCTTGGCCGACAACCAGCCGGGTGCCACGTCAAACACCGTCCTGGCACCTGTCATGCCCCATTGCTGCATGCGATGCACGGCACGTGCGTAGGCCACCAGCACGCTGGAGGTGAACTCGGGGTTGCTGTCCAGCTTCAGGCTGTATTCGATCACTTGCTTGTTGGTGGCCGAAGTGTTGCCACTGCGGATCACAAAGCCGCCGTGGGGCATGGCACTGTGATTGGCCTTGAGCTCGTCGGCGCTGATGAAGTTGACGGTGGTGTCGTACTCGTCAAAGTAGTGGGGCATTTCCACAATGGTCTTGCGCACGGCTTCAGCATCTGCGCCTTCAGCCAGCACCACGTAGCAGTGGCGCTCGTGCTTCTGGCGGGTGGTCAGCGTGGGGCGCGTGCCGCTGCGCACCGCATCCACCGCCGCTTCTACGGGAATGGTGTACTGCACGCCGCCAGCCACGCCAGGGATGCGGCGGATGGCATCAGAATGCCCCTGGCTCAAGCCCTTGCCCCAGAAGGTGTAGGTTGCGCCATCGGGCAGCAAGGCTTCGCCCATCACGCGGTTGATGGAGAACATGCCGGGGTCCCAGCCAGCGCAAATCAGCGCCGTGGTGTTGGCGGCTTGGGCAGCCGCGTCTACGGCGGCAAAGTGCTCAGGCACGCGGGCGTGGGTGTCAAAGCTGTCCACGATGCAGAACTTGGCGGCCAGCGCGGGCGACTGCACGGGCAAGTCGTCCTTGGAGCCGCCGCACAACACCAGCACATCAATGCGCTCGGCATGGCCTTCCAGCTCCGTCATCGAGAACACGGGCGTGTTCTCAAACAAAGGCTGAAGCTGTGCGGGATCGCGGCGGGTGTAGATGCCAGCGATCACCATGTCTGCGTTCTTGGCCACAGCGTTTTCCACACCACGACCCAAATTGCCGTAACCCACCACACCGATGCGGATGGGGTTTGCGATCTTGTCCATTCAGAGACTTCCTTTCACATCACCAATCAATGCTGCAGCCCCCTGGCCTGCAGCCGGTTTTTGCGCACCGCTCACACCGTTGCAGCAACGGGCGTGCGGCGCATTTGCCAAACACCTTCCAGCGCCAGCAGCGCGACGCCTGCGCCAATCAAGGCATACATGGGCTCTTGCCCTGGCTGTATGCGCTCACCCATCAGCAGGGCGGCAGCCACCAGCAGTAGCGGCTCCACATACGACAGCAAACCAAACAGCCCCAGCGGCAAGATGCGGCTGGCCGTCATGTACAGCGCCAGCGCCAGCGCGCTGACCACGCCCAGCACCGGCACCAGCCAGTGCAAAGTGGCTGTGCTTTGCACGGCCTGCCAGCCCGTCATGCCGGAGGAGGTATCCACCCAGGCAAACCAGGCACACACGGGCAGCATCAGTACCACATCCAGCCAGTGCCCGGCCAAGGTATTGGTCTTGAGCACGCGGCGCAGCACAAAGTAAGCGGGGTAGCCAATCAACACCACCCATGTCGACCACGCCATGCCACCTGCGCGCCACAGTTCCCACCCCATGCCACAAGTGGCCAGCACCGTGGCGGCCAGCTGGAACGCCGAGAGTTTTTCCGCAAACACCAGCCGCCCTGCCAGCACCAAGGCCAGCGGCAACAAAAAATAGCCCAGCGACACTGGCAGCGCATGTCCATGCAGCGGCGCCCACATAAACAGCCACAGCTGCACACCAGCCAATGCGGAGGACAACAACAGCAACAGTGCAAACGGCCAGTGCGCGGCCACGCGCTGCCACATGGCAATCACCACCTGCGCCTGACCGCTGTAGAGCAGCCACGCTGTGGTGAATGGAATGGTCATCAGCATGCGCCAGCCGAAGATTTGCTCCCCCGTGAGGGGTTGCAGCAGCGGTGCCAAGTAGTAAATGCCGCCAAAAATGCATGAGGCCACTACCGAAGCCACTACGCCCTGAATCATCCCCCGCCCTAACTTTCTTGCTTGTAATGTGGATGCTGTCCGGCACTGCGCCAAAACCATGCCCTCACCGCACCAAACAGGGGATTTTCAGCGAAATTTGCCCCCTTGCGTGCACATATTTAGGCAGGCACACACACGCAGGCAGCGCGCGCCCTACACTAGCGCGCTT
>JAEYRT010000157.1 GCA_023435325.1 Pseudomonadota bacterium
GGCTGAACATCTGGAGCGTGGTGCAGCCTTCTTCATCGACTACGGTTTTGGCGAGTCGGAGTACTACCATCCGCAGCGCCACATGGGCACCATGGTCTGCCACTACCAGCACCAGGTGGACAGTGACCCGCTGGACAAGGTGGGCCTCAAGGACATCACCGCCCACGTCAACTTCACCGGTACGGCTGTGGCAGCGCAGGATGCGGGCATGGATGTGCTGGGCTACACCACGCAGGCGCACTTTCTCATCAACTGCGGCCTGCAGGCCAAACTGGACGCCATGGGCGAAGCCGAGCGCGCCATGGCGCTGAAGCTGATGATGGAGCACGAGATGGGCGAACTGTTCAAGGTGATCGGCCTGTGCAAAGGCGTGGAACCCTGGGATGCACTGGGCTTTGTGCGCGGTGATCGCACCCACCGCCTTTAAGAGAGCGTTCTGCCCATGATCCGCTGGATGCTCCTGATTTTCATTCTGCTGGTACTGGTGAACAGTGCCACAGGCATCATCCAGAAAGTGGGCCTGGGCCGGCTGCCGGGTGATTTCAATTTCCGCTTGCTGGGGCGCACATTTTTCGTGCCGTTTGCGAGCGCGGTGCTGGTGACGGTGCTGCTGTTCAGCGGCATCAAGCTGGTTGCCTGGTTGTTCTAAAAAAATAGCTGCTAACGTTGATGCGCAAAGGTTTTCAGATAGAAAAATATCTGAAAACCTTGTCCGTAAAGCGTTGCAAGCTATGTTTTTAAAAAATCCACTGGTCCGACTTGCAAAAATGCAGCCTGGCCCAAGCTCATACCGCATTGCAGCTTCAGGCTTTGTTGTATGACTGTTCAAGATCCTTTGCATATCGTCTGCCCCCACTGCCACAAGACCAACCGTGTGGCAAAGGCGCATTTGGCAGCCGCGCCCGGCTGCGGCAGCTGCCACCAGGCCTTGTTCACGGGTGAGCCTTTGCAGCTGGATGCAGAAAGCTTTGCCAAGCATGTGGGCCGCAGCCACATTCCCGTGGTGGTGGATTTCTGGGCGCCGTGGTGTGGGCCGTGCCGCATGATGGCGCCGGCCTTTGCGCAGGCCGCGCAGCAGCTGGAGCCGCAGGTGCGCCTGGCCAAGCTCGATACCGAGGCCTATCCGCACGTGGCTCAGCCCTATGGCATCCGCAGCATTCCCACCATGGTCATCTTCGACGGTGGCAATGAAGTGGCGCGTATCTCGGGGGCATTGCCTGCTGGGGAAATCGTCCGCTGGGTGCAGTCGCAGTTGCGGTGAACAGGTCTTAGCAACGCAGTTGCGCGAAACGGGCCAGCGCCTGCTGCAAGCGTTCCTGGGCTTGCTGCCTGCGCTCCGCAGGTGCGCGGCGCGCTTGGCGCTTGAAGATGGGCAGCTGGCTATCGAGCGCGGCGCATTCCAGCTGAGCTTGTGCCGTCAAATGTCTGCGGCGCAGGCTGATGGCCATGTGTTCTGCGGACAGCCCCTGGGCCTGCGAGGTGAGCAGCACATACAGCGTGCCTCCGGTGGTCAAGGCAGGCGTGGGCACATCGGGAGCGATTTGGGCGTGCGCCAGCAACGGCCAGGCGCAGCAGCCTGCCAACAATGCCTGACGTGGAGAGAAGAAGTTGCGCTTGCTGTGCATAGTCAATCTGACAGAGCTTGCGGCAAATATTCAGCACCTGGCCCCGGACAGACCCCGCATGCCTTGTGGCGGCAATGCTGACGGGTGTGTAAGCCTGCATGCCCTATCCCTTGGCCTGACCATGGGTTGCCTCCTCGCGTTGCAGCATGGCCAGCTCTTCATCGGTAAACACCCGGGAGCGCGTAAGAAAAGCCTTGCCCTCCGGCCCTTCCAGCGACAGGGTGCCGCCGCCGTGGCCGTCGATCACATCGATGATGAGCTGGGTGTGCTTCCAGTATTCGAACTGAGAAGTGCTCATGTAAAACGGCAGGCCACCAATTTCACCCAGCTGCACATCGCCGGGCCCGATGGTCAGCTCGCCTTCGATATAGCAATTGGCGGCGCTGTTGTCGCAGCAGCCGCCCGACTGGTGAAAGAACAGATTCGGCCCGTATTTGGCCTTGAGCACCTCGATCAGCGCTTGTGTGGCAGGCGTGGCAATGACACGTTCGACCATGGCGTGCTCCTTGCGAGAGTGCCCGGCACTCCTGGCCGGGGCACCCATGAGGCGGTCTTCGTTCAGAAGAATCCGAGCTTGTTTTCCGAATAGCTCACCAGCAGGTTCTTGGTTTGCTGGTAGTGGCTGAGCATCATCTTGTGGTTCTCTCGCCCCACGCCTGATTCCTTGTAGCCGCCAAACGCCGCGTGTGCGGGGTAATGGTGGTAGCAGTTGGTCCAGACGCGCCCAGCCTTGATGCCGCGGCCCATGCGGTAGGCCACATTGCCATTGCGGCTCCAGACCCCGGCGCCCAGGCCGTACAGCGTGTCATTGGCCAACTCCAGCGCTTCGGCTTCGGTCCTGAAGGTGGTCACGGCCAGCACGGGGCCGAAGATTTCTTCCTGGAAGATGCGCATCTTGTTGTGGCCCTTGAAGATGGTGGGCTGCACGTAAAAACCGCCTTCCAGGCCGTTGTCCATCTGTGCCTGAGCGCCACCGATCAGGACTTCGGCCCCTTCCTGCTTGCCCAGGTCGAGGTAGGACAGGATCTTGGTCAGCTGTTCCTGGCTGGCCTGCGCACCCATCATGGAGTTCGGGTCCAGCGGATTACCGTGCTGGATGGCTTGCACCCGGGGCAGCACGCGTTCCATGAACTTGTCGTAGATGGATTCATGAATCAGCGCACGGCTGGGGCAGGTGCAAACCTCGCCCTGATTGAAGGCGAACAGCACCAACCCTTCGATGGCCTTGTCCAGAAAGCTGTCGTCCTTGTCCATCACATCGGCAAAGAAGATATTGGGCGATTTGCCCCCCAGCTCCAGCGTGGCCGGAATCAGGCTGTTGGCGGCGGCCTGTGCAATCACGCGGCCCGTGCTGGTGGAGCCGGTGAAGGCGATCTTGGCAATGCGCTTGCTTTGGGCCAGCGGCATGCCGGCTTCACGCCCAAAGCCGTTGACGATGTTGAGCACACCTGGAGGCAGCAAATCACCGATCAGCCCCGCCAGCACCAGAATGCTGATGGGCGTTTGCTCCGCAGGCTTGAGTACCACGCAGTTGCCTGCCGCCAGTGCGGGGGCCAGCTTCCAGGCCGCCATCAGAATGGGGAAGTTCCATGGAATGATTTGCCCGACCACGCCCAGTGGCTCGTGGAAGTGATAGGCCACGGTGTCATTGTCGATCTGGCTGATGCCGCCTTCCTGCGTGCGGATGGCACCGGCAAAGTAGCGGAAATGATCGGCCGTGAGCGGGATGTCGGCATTCAGCGTTTCGCGGATGGCCTTGCCGTTGTCGATGGTTTCAACATAGGCCAGCAGCTCGCGGTTGGCGTCAATGCGATCGGCAATCTGCAGCAGGATGTTGCTGCGCTCGGTGGCCGAGGTGCTGCCCCAGGCCGCGGCGGCAGCATGTGCAGCGTCCAGGGCCTTTTCAATGTCAGCGGCCGTGCCACGTGCGGCCTTGGTGTAGACCTTGCCCGAAACCGGGGTGACGACATCAAAGTACTCGCCATTGGCAGGTGCGACCCATTGACCGCCAATGTAGTGTTCGTACTGGGATTGGTATTGGTGCAGGGCGCCAGCTTGACCGGGTAAGACGTAAGGCATCGCAAGTCTCCACAAGAAAAAGGGGTTGGACAGGGCAGAGCCCGTCCATGTTCCTCCTCTGCGGCCCTCTTGTGGGTGCTGGAATTCCCTTGTCTTACAGCATGTTGCAGTGCACAGGGTCGCCGGTGGGCCGGGTTTCAGGTTTGTGCTTGCAGCCAGTGCTCGATGGCCTGCTGGCGTGCGGCGGCAACGGCCTCGCCAATGGCCTTGCCCTTCAGGCCCCGGTCGGCTGCAGCTTGTGCTGCCGTGGCGGTATCGACTTGCAAGATGGCCTGCAACCCGTTCCACAGCCGCTCGCGCTGTGGGTAGGGGCGATTTTCAAAACCCGTGCGGCCACGCGCATCGCATTCGCAAGCCCACAGGGCCTGGGCAAAGCGTTCGGGTTTGCGGATGGCGTCGCAGCGTTCGTACAGACGCAGCAGGGCCGCGGCGCCAAACTCCTGGCTGCGGTGCATATTGCCGTGCTCGCGGGCCACCAGATCGGCCAGCTCCTTGCAGTCATTGGGGACGCGCCAGCGGGCGCACACGCCCTGGAGCAAGCGAGCGCTGCGCTGCTCGTGGCCAATGTGGCGCGGCAGCATGTCGCTGGGGGTGGTGCCCTTGCCAAAATCGTGGCACAGGCAGGCAAAGCGCACCGTCAGCGGGGCATTCAGCTGTGCAGCCATGTCCAGCACCATCATGGCGTGCACGCCGCTGTCCACCTCGGGGTGGTATTCGGGGCGCTGGGGCACGCCCCACAGGCGATGCAATTCGGGCAGCAGCACTTGCAAGGCACCGCAGGCGCGCAGCACCTCGAACATGCGTGAGGGTCTGGCTTCCATCAGCCCCCGGCTGATTTCCTGCCACACGCGCTCGGGCACCAGGTGGTCGGCTTCACCCGCTTGCACCATTTCACGCATCAGCTGCAAGGTGTCGGGATGCACGCTGAAATCTGCAAAGCGCGCGGCAAAGCGGGCCACACGCAGGATGCGCACAGGGTCTTCGCGGAAGGCTTCGGTCACGTGGCGCAGCAGCTTGGCTTGCAGATCGGCCTGACCGTGATAAGGGTCCAAAACGGCTTCAACGCCCGTCCAATCTGCGGGAGCAGCGATGGCATTGATCGTCAGGTCGCGCCGGGCCAGGTCTTCTTCCAGCGTCACGTCCGGCGCGGTGTGCACCACAAAGCCGCGGTAACCCACACCGCTTTTGCGCTCGGTACGCGCCAGGGCGTATTCCTCATGCGTTTGGGGGTGCAAAAACACGGGAAAGTCTTTGCCTACGGGCGTGAAGCCCTGGGCCACCATGTCTTCGGGGGTCGCGCCCACCACCACCCAATCGGTGTCATGGAAAGGACGCTGCAACAAACGGTCGCGCACCGCGCCGCCAACCTGGTAAATCTTCATGTGCCCAAGTGTAGGGGCGCAGGGCCGGAACAAGGCTTTGTTGGTAGAGTCGCCCTGTTATTGCCCGTGTGAACTGTCATGTCTTTGCTCTCCTCTCTCACCATTGCCCAGCTCAACCCCGATGGCAGCGTGCCTGTGCCGCAGGCGCCGGACGAGCAGGCCAAAGCAGCCGCTGCAGCGCTGGAGCGCGAAGCGCAGTTTGAGGCCATGCAGGCGCAGATGGAAGAGCTGCAAGAGGTGCTGGCCAAACCGCTCAAAGACATCTTGGCGGACCACGCACAGATGAAAAAGAACGCGGCAGCATGGGATGCGTACGCCGCGATGTGGATGCTGGGCCAGCGCGCCATGCGCCGTGTGGCCATGGATCTGGCGGCCAAGCAGGGTGTGAGCGAGGAGGACGTGGTCCGGCGTGCGCTGAACTACGCCAACGCTGTGCTCAACACCGAAGAGGAAGACCTGGGCGGCTCGCTGGCCCCGGCGCAACTGGAACACATCAACCGCCACAAGGCGTTTTTGCGCAAGCAGTACCAATGACCGCGACAGCCTCTGAGCTGCGTAATCACCACAGCAGGGCGGGCCTGCGGCTGTGCTGTAATCCCGCGCCATGCATACCTCCGCACTTGTGATGTTTTCGGGTGGACAGGACTCCACCACTTGTCTGGCCCATGCACTTTCCAAATATGAGCGCGTGGAAACCTTGGGCTTCAACTACGGTCAGCGCCACAGCATCGAAATGGATGTGCGCCTGGATGTGCGTGAAAAAATCCGTGCAGCCTTTCCGCACTGGGCAGCTCGTCTGGGGGAAGACCATGTGCTGTCGCTGGATGTGCTGCAGCAAATTGGCGGCTCTTCGCTGACCGACGAAGTGGCGTTTGCCATGCAGGCCGATGGTCTGCCCAACACCTTCGTGCCCGGGCGCAACCTGCTGTTTCTCACCGTGGCAGGTGCGCTGGCATATCGGCGCGGCATTCAGGTCATTGTGACCGGCGTGTGTGAAACCGATTTTTCAGGGTACCCGGACTGCCGCGACGACACCATGAAGGCCATGCAGCTGGCCCTGAACCTGGGGCTGGAACGCCGCCTGCGCATTGAAACCCCGCTGATGTGGATCGACAAGGCCCAGACCTGGCAAATGGCCCAGGACCTGGGCGGTGCGCCATTGGTGGAGCTGATCGTGCAAGACACCCACACCTGCTACCAGGGCACGCGCGAGGTGCTGCACGACTGGGGTTATGGCTGCGGCACCTGCCCGGCCTGCGATCTGCGCGCCAAGGGCTGGCAGCGCTGGCAGCAGACGCAGGCCGCTGGATAGGCGGAACTGGCCGCATGGGCCATCAGCGATGGGTGCGGTAGGGCTCGTCAAAGGCCACAAAGTCTGCTTCAGTCAGGGCCGCCTGCACCCATTGCTGCACGGTGGGCAAGGCGCGCACGCGTTCGATATAGCTGGTGATGGCGGGCGGCACGGGCAAGCCATAAGTGTGCAGGCGCATGCACACCGGGGCGAAATAAGCGTCGGCCATGCTGAAGTTGCCAAACAGCATGGGCCCGCCATGGGTGTGCAGTTGCGTGGCCCACATCTGCACGATGCGCGCCACGTCGTTGCGCAGGCTGTCGTTTTCGGCCCAGAGCCGGGCGCCCACTGCTTGCAGTGATGCCTCGATGTTCATGGGGCACAGGCTGCGCAGGGCGCCAAAGCCGCTGTGCATTTCGGCACACAGGCTGCGGGCGCGGGCGCGGTCGGCAAACGGCGTGGGCCAGATGCCTGCGCTGGGAAATTGCTCGTGCAGGTATTCGGCAATGGCCAGCGTATCCCACACGGCCAGGCCGTCGTGCACCAGCAGCGGCACCTTGCCGACAGGTGTCAGCGCCGACAGCGTCTGCTTGAACTGGGAATCGGGCGAAAAGCTGTCGAAACGCACGGGTACTTCCTCAAACGCAATGCCCAGCTGCCGCATGGCTACCCAGGGACGCATGGACCAGGAAGAGTAGTTTTTGTTGCCGATGTACAGCTGCAGCATGGAAGTCTCCTTCAAAGAAACATGAGCGTTTAGCGCTTAATCAGTCCCGTTTTCAAAGTGTTTTGTATCTGAAGTCTTTGTTTTGAGAGCCTGAGTAGCTCACTTTTTCGATGCATTCCATGGCCGGATGGCCTGTTGCCCTGACTGGATCTGCACCACCATGTCGCTGATCCAGGACCGGCTTTCCGGTGTTTCAAACAGAAAGTCCCAGATGGCATTGTGCTGGCGCATGGTCAGGCTGGCAGGGCCATGCTTGCGCATGTGGGCATGCAGCCGCTGGACTTCCTCGCGCGTCAGGGGCTCGCACATGGGTGTGAGCGGGGGGCGACGGCGAATGAAACGCTGGGGAACCGATTTCTTTTTGCGGGCAGGCATGGAATCCAATCTATCCAATCTCACAGGGGGCAAGCTCAAGCGGGCCAGACGGCACCGTTGTCGTTCAGGATGGCATCCAGAGGCAGATCATGGGCCTCAGGCACAAAGTCTTCGATAAAGCCCTGGGTAAAGCCCAGGCCTACGGTAAAGGGGCGGGGCACCAGCTGGGCCAGCGTGCGGTCATAAAACCCGCCGCCATAGCCGAGGCGATAGCCACCCGGGCCGTAGCCCACGCAAGGCACGAACAGCAGGGTGGGGGTGAGAATTTCGGTGTCCTTGGGTTTGGGAATTCCGTAGGCATCCTCTTCCATGGGGCAGCCGGGGTGCCACGCATGAAAGCGCATGGTTTTGGAAACTTTATCGATCACCGGCAGTCCTATGCGACGGCGCTGGGGTTTCTCAAGCAGCTCGCCATCTTCCTTCCAGCGATGCAGCACAGGCAAGGGATCAAACTCGCCTTTGATGGGCCAATAGGCACCGATGATGGTGTCGGGCCGGTCGACCAGCCAGATGCGCATGACACGTTGCAAATCGTCGGCGCGTTGTAGGCGGTCGCCCATATTCAGGCGTTGTTGCACCAATGTGCGGCGAAGGGCTGTTTTGTCCATCACATAATTCCCCGTATGCAATGGCTCAAGATTCTGACACCGCTTTGCGCGGCTGCGATGTTTAGTGTTCCAACTCCCTGGGCCAGTGCCCAGACGGCGGGGGGCGATCAGGGGCTGCTGCAGATGCAGGAAGCTGCGCGCAAGGGCGACAAGGCACGCCTGGCCGCCCTGCTGCCGCAGGGGGCCGGACACCCGCTGGAGCCCTGGGCGGCGTACTGGGAGCTGAAGACGCGCCTGAACACCGCCACGCCCGAGGAAGTGGATGCCTTCATCCAGCGCTGGCGCGGCACCTACCAGGAAGACCGCCTGCGCAACGACTGGCTGTTGCTGCTGGGCCAGCGCCGCCAATGGGCAGACTTCGAGCGCATGCTGCCGGACTTCCGCATGCAGGACGACAAGGAAGTGCGCTGCTATGACCTGGCCGTGCAAACCATCGAAGGCCGCCAGCCCGCCCAGGCCGGGCCAGAAGTCAAACGCCTGTGGTATGGCCAGCGCGATGCCGATGATGGCTGCACCCATGCCGCCTCCGAGCTGTTTGCCGTGAAGCTGCTGCAAGACCTGGACATCTGGAAGCGCGCACGCCTGATGGCCGAGGCCAATCGCCAGACTGGCACACGCCGCGCAGTGGCCATCGTGGCGCCCGATGCCATGCAGCACCTGGGCGAAGTCTTTGCCTCGCCCGCCAAGTACCTGGCCGGCACCAGCAAGGCCCGGGGCGACACACGCCGCGAGCTGGCCGTGCTGGCGCTGATCCGCATGGCAGTCAGTGACCCGGACCAAGCTGCCAGCATGATGGAAGGCCGCTGGGGCAGCCAGTTGCGCAGCGAAGAACGCAACTGGGTGTGGAGCGTGATCGGCAAGGTCAGCGCCCGCAAGCTCTCAGGCAATGCCGTGGCCTATTTCGATCAGGTCAACAAACCCGAAGTGGTCAGCGATGAGGCCCTGGAATGGATGGCGCGGGCCTATCTGCGCGCAGGCCAGTGGCAGAAAGTGCGCAAGACGATCGGTGCCATGCCGGAAGAACTCCAGGCCGACAGCACCTGGGTGTACTGGAAGGCGCAGGCCCTCTTGCAGGATCGCCGTGTGAGTGAGGCCGAGCAGTCCGAAGCCAAGCGCCTGCTGCAAAGCATTGCCGGGGTGCAGGGTTTCTATGAAAAACTGGCGCTGGAAGACCTGGGCCAGTCCATTACCGTGCCTCCGGCTCCCCAGCCGCCCACCACGCAGGAGCTGGCAGCTGCGAACGGCAACCCCGGGCTGCAGCGGGCGCTGTACGCCATCAAGATGGGCCTGCGCAGCGAAGGCGTGCGGGAATGGAACTACACCATCGGCCTGCATGTGCCCGGCGGCATGAATGATCGCGAGTTGCTGGCGGCGGCCGAGCTGGCCTGCCAGCATCAGATCTGGGACCGCTGCATCAACACCAGCGAACGCACGCGCAGCTTTACGGACTGGCGCCAGCGTTTTCCCATGCCGTTCCAGGAAACCGTGGTGGCCAAGTCCAACAGCATCGGGCTGGACCCGGCCTATGTCTATGGCCTGATTCGCCAGGAAAGCCGCTTCATCATGAATGCGCGTTCCCACGTGGGAGCTTCCGGCTTGATGCAGGTCATGCCTGCCACGGCCAAATGGACGGCGCGCAAGATCGGCATGACGGATTTCCAGCCACACATGATCAACGACCGTGATGTGAACATCACGATTGGCACTTCCTACCTCAAGCTGGCACTGGATGACTTCGAGGGCTCCATGGCGCTGGCAGCGGCGGGCTACAACGCCGGCCCCGGTCGTCCCCGCAACTGGCGCAACGGTCCGGTGCTGGACGGCGCCATCTGGGCGGAAAACGTGCCTTTCACCGAAACGCGCGATTACGTCAAGAAAGTGCTGTCCAACACCACCAACTATGCGGCACTGATCACCGGGCAGCCCCAGTCGCTGCGCGCCCGCCTGGGCACCGTGGGGCCGAAGGTCTCCACCGCCCAGTACAACCGCGATCTGCCCTGACGCAGGCACTGCAGAGGCGTTCAGCGGTTCTCCAGCACCGGCACGTCCCCGTCGTGCCCCAGTTGGGCGGCGCCGCTGTGGACCAGTTCCTGCATCAATGCTTCCAGCCAGATGGTGATGGGCTGGCTGGCAAAGTAGCGTGCGTGCAGCATGCCCATGTAGGGGGTTTGCAGGCACCAGCCCTGCACCTGGGACAGTGGCAGTCGCTGCCATTCCAGCAGCTTGTACTTGAGCAACACCTTGGCGGCATAGCGCGCATGGCGCTCGGGTGATTGCACAAAACCCTGCAGCCGCTTGCGGGCGGTGGACAGGGCTGTGCTCACATCGCTGAAGCTGGGCCCGTGGCCGGGCAGCACCAGCGCGGGTTGCAGGGCTTCGATCACATCCAGGGTCGCGGCCACTTCGGCAAAGGCCTGTTCGCCCTCAATTTCCGGAAAGACCACACCAAAGCCGTTTTCCCACAGGGCATCGGCCGAGATCAGGATGCGCCGCTCGGGCTCGAACAAAATGATGGAGTGCGGGTCATGCCCTGCCGCGGCATGCACTTGCCACGGCCTTCCTCCCAGCGTCACGCTGGTGCCGGGCTGCAAAATGTCGGTGGCCTGGAATTGTGGGCATTCCTGGCCCGTAGGGGTGTAGCTCAATGCCTCGGGATTCCAGTCGTGCACATGCCGGGCCTGGCCCGGGGCAATCCAGGTCCGCACCTGCGGCCAGCGCGCTTGCAGGGCAGCGTTGCCACCGCAGTGATCGCTGTGCAGGTGCGTGTTCAGAATGCGGGTCAGCGGTCGTGCGCCGATGGCCGCTTCGACCAATGCCACGGTCTGCCGTGCATGCACGCAGTAGCCGGTATCGACCATGGCGGCGGCATCGGCTTCCACAAACACCACATTGTTGGCCGAGAGCCAGCCGCGCTCCAGAAACTCCATGCCGGGCCACAGGCCCGGCACGTGGGCACAGGCGTGCATGGTCAATGCACCGCAGCCTCGGGAACGGGCGCCGGTGCCGCTGCTGGGGTGGCCGTGGCGGGGCGCAGTTCGCGGCGCAGGATCTTGCCCACATTGGTCTTGGGCAGCTCTTCGCGGAACTCGATGTACTTGGGCCGTTTGTAGCCGGTCAGGTTGTCGTGGCAATAGCGCATGAGCCGCTCTTCGGTCAGTGTGGGATCGTTCTTGACGACAAACAGCTTGATGGCTTCCCCCGAATGCGGATCGGGTACGCCCACGGCCGCGCATTCAACCACGCCGGGGCACAGCGAAACCACGTTTTCCAGTTCGTTCGGAAAGACATTGAAACCACTGACCAGGATCATGTCCTTCTTGCGGTCGATGATCTTGATATAGCCACGCTCATCCATCAGACCGATATCGCCGGTGCGCATGAAGCCGTCGGTTGTGAACGCCTTGGCGGTTTCCTCGGGCTGGTTGTAGTAACCCTGCATGACATTCGGGCCGCGGATGCAGATTTCGCCGGGCTCGCCCTGGGGCAGGGACGCACCGGCATCGTCCTTGATGGCGATGTCAATGCCGGGCAGCGGCAGGCCGATCGTGCCGCTGAAATGGCTGCTGTTGACCGGGTTGTTGGTGCCGATGGCGCAGGTCTCGCTCATGCCCCAGCCCTCGACCATGACCTTGCCCGTCACCTTCTGCCACTGGCGTGCCGTGCCCTCGGAGGCGGCCATGCCGCCTGCTTGGGTCACCGCCAGTTCCGAAAAATCGATGGCACGGAACTTCTCGTTTTGCAGCAGGGCGTTGAACAAGGTGTTGACCGCTGGCAGGGTGTGGAAGGGGCGCTTGCGCAGCACCTCGACAAACTTCGGAATGTCGCGCGGGTTGGGAATCAGGCTGACGCTGGAGCCCTGGCGCAGCGTCAGCAGCAGCAAGGTCAGCGCAAAGATGTGATAGAGCGGCAGCGCCGCAATGGCGTGGTTCTTGCGCAAATCCTTGCGGCCTGCATACGCCGGGGCAAACCATGCCTCGGCCTGCAGGGTGGCGGACACAATGTTGCGGTGCGTCAGCACCGCCCCCTTGGACAGCCCCGTGGTGCCTCCCGTGTATTGCAAAAAGGCAATGCTGTCGTGGTTGAGCTGGGGCTTGCGCAGTGCCTTGCCCCCGCCCAGCGACAGCGCTTTGCGAAAGGGCGTCACCGAGCGGCCATCCAGCGGCAGTTCGAACTTGGGCACCATCTTGGCCAGATGGCGCACGGCGAAGGTGATCCAGTTGCCATACCAAAAGCCCAGCAAATCGCCCATGGACGCCAGGCACACATGCTTGATCGGGGTGTGGGAGATGACTTCGGACAGCGTGTGCGCAAAGTTCTCCAAAATGATGATGACGGTGGCGCCGGAATCCTTGAGCTGGTGCTCCAGCTCGCGTGCCGTATACAGCGGGTTGACATTCACGCAGGTGTAGCCGGCGCGCAGCACACCGGCCATGGACACGGGAAACTGTGGAATATTGGGCAGCATGATGGCCACGCGTGCATGCGGCTCCAGGTTCAGGCTCTGCAACCACGCACCCATTTGCCGGGAGAGCCGATCCAGATCGCGGTACTTCATCCACACGTCCATGCAGACGGAAAAAGGCTGGTCTGCATTTTTCTGCAGTGAATCTTCCAGCATCTCCACCACCGACGTATAGCTATCCGGGTTGATCTCATGGGGCACCCCCTCGGGGTATTGCGAGAGCCACAAACGGTCCATATCAAGCGCCTTTCCTTGCAAAGCGGCAACACCAGCGGCGTTGCTGTGGCGACCATTCTTCTGGTCAGCAAGCGACGGATGGAATGGGGCTTGTCCTAGGAAGCCTTTCAAACCAAGGGTTTGAACGGGGGAGTGACGGACAAAAAACCTGCGTCAGGCAAATCTTGTTTGCAAAAAAACACGGTTAACTCTTATATAGGACTGCGTGGCTGCATAGAATCGGCCCTCATGACCGCAGAACATACCCTTGACAAGCTGGACCGTTCCATCCTGCGCCGCCTGCAGGAGAACGGGCGTGAAACCTACGACGTGATCGGCGAGCAGGTGGGCCTCTCGCCCAGCGCGGTATTGCGTCGGGTCAAGCGTCTGGAAGAAGCGGGAGTGATCGAGCGCTATGTCGCCCTGGTGCCGCCCGAAAAGGTCGGCATGGGCTTGACGGCATATCTGAACGTGCGGCTGGAAAAAAGCACCGAAACCCACAAGCGCAACCCGATGGATGCGTTCAAGGAAAGCGTGCAGAACTGGCCCGAAGTGGTGGAGTGCGCATCGCTGACCGGCGAGATGGATTATTTGCTGCGCGTGGTGGTCTCCGACATGCAGCACTACAGCCGTTTCATCATGGAAACCCTGCTCAAACACCCCAGCGTGTCGGACTGCAAAACCAGCTTCGTGCTGGATCGTGTCAAGGCCACCACCGCGGTGCCTGTCTGAAAAAATAGCGGCTAACGCTTATTGGGCCTGATTTTTAGAGATATTTCTATTTGAAAACCAATACTGTTGAGCCTTAGCTGCTCACTTTTATTTCTGCGCGTGACGGCACCTACGGGTGCCGTGTTCATTTGTGGCGCAAAAGCCGCGCAAACTGATGCTGCGATCCACGAAGTTTGCCCTGTCGGATACCTGGAAGAGCAGAAATATGTTGCAATGCAGCATATTGGCGTAAACCCTAGGTTTCGCACCGCCTGGCAGCTACGCTATGTCCATGGTGCGCATTTGCCTGAAACAATGGCCTGGACCGACGCGGCAACCCCAGCGGATGCTGCACGATGCTCAGGCGGTTCTCGCAAGCTGTACAGGAATTTCTGACCATGAACGAGCCTCTCCGTTGGATCACTTCTCCCTGGAAAGCCAGCAAGCAATGGCTGCGCCAATCGTCCTCGCAGCGCAGCGTGCCCAGCCTGGTGCCGATTCGCGAGCTTTCGGAGCGCCACCGCGCACGCATTCGCAACCATTTGCTCAAGCTCGATGAAGGAGACCGCTACCTGCGTTTTGGCTACGCGGCCAACGACGAGCAGGTGGTGCGTTATGCCGACAATCTGGATTTCCAGCGCGACGACATCTTTGGCATCTTCAACCGCAAGCTGGAATTGATTGCCATGGCCCATCTGGCCTATATCGATCTGGCCGAACACAGCAACTGCGCTGAGTTTGGTGTCTCTGTGCTCAAGTCTGCCCGCGGCCTGGGCCTGGGCTCGCGCCTTTTTGCACGCGCCGCGCTGCATGCGCGCAATCAGGGCGTGGACATGATGTTCATCCATGCTCTGAGTGAAAACACCGCCATGCTCAAGATCGCACGCAACGCCGGAGCGCGTGTCAAGCGCGACGGCACGGAATCCGAGGCCTATCTGCAGCTGCCGGCAGCGGGCTTTGACACCCAGGTTTCGGAGTTGTGGGACAACCAGGTGGCGGAAGTGGACTACCAGCTCAAGAAGCAGGCCAAGCAGTTCTGGTCCATCCTGGCCGATGTGCAGGAAATTCGCCAAGGCGTGCGGGAAGGGCGCCACAAATCCTCGCCTTAAGGATGACGATGGCGTGGGTACGCCACGCAAGCCATTGATCGCGGGACGGAATCCGCTATCCTTGGCTTCCTATTCACTACCGCACGTCCTGCACCTGAAAGACTGTGTCAGACCCGCATCCTGCGCGCCATGCCGAGCGCGAAGACAAGCGCACTTTCCTGCAAAAAATTGTCGAATTCATTCATCCGGGACTCGATTCCAAGGATGAACTCATCGAAACCCTGGCGGAAGCCGAAGACAACCAAGTCATTGGCACGGAAGCCCGCATCATGCTCGAAGGCGTGATTCGCATGGCCGATCACACCGCCAGTGACGTCATGGTCGCGGCCCCGCGCATGGATGTGCTGGACATCGATGCACCCTATGACGAAATGCTGGTGCAGGTGATCCGCACTGCGCATTCGCGCTTCCCGGTCTATGAAGGAAGTCGTGGCAATATCATCGGCATCCTGCTGGCCAAGGACTTGCTCAAACTCCAGCGTTCACCCACGCTCAGCGTCCGCGCCCTGCTGCGTCCTGCGACGTTCGTGCCCGAAACCAAGGGGCTCTACGATCTGTTGCGCGAATTCCGCTCCAACCGCAACCACATGAGCATCCTGATCGACGAGTTCGGCCATGTGTCGGGACTGGTGACCATGGAAGACGTGCTCGAAGAAATCGTCGGAGAAATCGAAGACGAGTTCGATGTGCCTGAAGAGGATGGCGACATTTTTGCGTTGGCCGACAACACCTATCGCGTGGCAGGACACACGCCTTTGGAGCGCGTGGAGGAAGCTTTCAGCGTCAGCTTTGCCCAGGAAGAGGGCGCGGACGATTTCGATACCGTGGGCGGCTGGGTCAGCCATGCCATGGGTCGCCTGCCGCGGCGTGGTGAATCGCTGGAAGCCGCAGGCCTGAACTGGACCGTGTTGCACGCCAAGGGCGGTGCCGTGCGCTGGTTTCAGGTCACGCGCCTGCACCCGCAGCCCCGAGAAGCCGAGGCTGCATGAGTCTGGCAACTGCGGCCCACCGCTCTCCGGCACGCCAGCCTTTCCCATTGCTCCCGTCCTTGCTGGTGGCTGGTGCAGGTGGTCTGCAAGCCGCATCTCTGGCCTGGCCGGCCGGAGGCCAGCCGCTGTGGTGGCTGCAAATCCTTTCGCTGGCCGTGCTGGCCTGGGTGCTGCAAGGTGCGCACAGTGCTCGGCAAGCGGCTTGGTTGGGCGGTGTGTTTGGCTCCACCTGGCTGACGGCCACATTCTGGTGGTTGTTCATTTCCATGCACACCTATGGCGGTCTGCCAGCACCTCTGGCCGCGGTGGCTGTGCTGGCGTTGGCCAGCTTTCTGGGCAGCTATTACGCCGTGGCTGCATGGGGCTGGAAGCGTCTGGCAGGGTCAGGCTGGCAGGCAGTGCTTTTGTTCAGTGCCTGCTGGACGCTGGCGGAATTGGCGCGCGGCACGCTGTGGACAGGTTTCCCCTGGGGCGCAGGCGGATACGCCCACACTGACGGCCCGTTGTCGTCCCTGCCGCGCTGGCTGGGCGTGTATGGCACAGGCGCAGTGGCTGCCGCGCTGGCCATGATGCTGGCGCAGGGCCCAGCGCTGGTGCGGCACCCCAGGCGTTTGCTGGGCGTGGTGCTGGCTGGCGCTGTGCTGTTGGTAGGCGCAACGTGGAGCCGCCACCAGGCCACCGAAGACAATCAACGCCCCGCTGTCAGCGTGGCCTTGCTGCAGGGCAATATTGCACAGAATGAGAAATTCATTCCGGGCGAAGGCGTGGCCCAGTCGCTGCAGTGGTATGGCGAGCGTTTGCTGGAAGCGCCGGCGGAACTGGTGGTTGCGCCGGAAACCGCTTTGCCCCTGCTGCCCCAGCAACTGCCAGCGGGCTATCTGGACGCCGTGTCTGCACCCTACCGGGGGGCGCACAGCCGGTCTGCCGCCCTGATCGGCATGCCTTTGGGCAACGAAGTGCAGGGCTATAGCAACGCAGTGGTGGGCTGGGTTGCCGAGGAAATGCCAGAATACAGGTACGACAAGCACCATCTGGTGCCCTTCGGCGAGTTCATTCCTCCCATGTTTCAGTGGTTTGTTCGGATGATGGACATCCCTTTGGGAGACTTTGCACGCGGCAGCGTGGCGCAGGCTCCCTTGCTGTGGCGCGGTGAGCGCTGGGGCCCGAACATCTGTTACGAAGATCTGTTTGGAGAAGAACTGGGCGCGCGCTTTGCCGATGTGTCCACGGCTCCCACCGTGTTGGTGAACGTCAGCAATATTGCCTGGTTTGGCGACACGGTGGCGATTGACCAGCATTTGCAGATCAGTCGGATGCGTGCTTTGGAGTTCGAGCGCCCCATGCTGCGTGCCACCAACACAGGGGCCACGGCGGTGATTGATCACCGCGGTGCAGTGACAGCGGCCTTGCCTCCCCACACCCGCGATGTGCTGTTGGCACAGGTGCGAGGGCATGAAGGGCTGACGCCCTACGCCCTTTGGGTGTCGCGCTGGGGGCTGTGGCCACTGTGGCTGTTGGGCGTGATGGTCGTAGCCTGGTGCATCAGGCTGCGCAAGCAAATTGGAGCAAACAGGGTGTGATTGATACGTTCGGAGCAGTTTGCGCGGGCTTTCGTCCGACAAGCAGCTTGTGAACTTCCATAATGTGCGGCTGTTCGCCACACATGTATAAACTGTCGCGATTACACACACGAGAAACCAAGCAGCGGCCCAGCCGCTGCGGAGCAAGTTAGAAAATGGCTGAATCTTTTTCCTACGAACAACTGATCGCTTCCGGTGAAGGCAAGTTGTTCAAGCCCGACAGCGGGCGCCTGCCCCTGCCTCCCATGCTGATGTTTGATCGCATCACCCATATCGACGCCGATGGTGGTGCACATGGTCTGGGCAAGATTGTGGCCGAACTGGATGTCAACCCCGATCTGTGGTTCTTCAAGTGCCACTTCCAAGGCGATCCCGTCATGCCCGGCTGCCTGGGCCTGGACGCCATGTGGCAGCTGATCGGCTTTTACCTGACTTGGTTGCAGCTGCCCGGACGTGGCCGCGCACTGGGTGCTGGTGAAGTGAAGTTCACTGGCGAAGTTGGCCCTGACGTGAAGCTGGTGCGTTACGAAATCGACATCAAGCGCGTGATCAAGCGCAAGCTGAACATGGCGATTGGCGATGCACGCCTGTTTGCGGATGGCAAAGAAATCTATGTGGCCAACGACCTGCGCGTGGGCTTGTTCCTGCGTGAAGGCGACGGTCAAGGGACTGCGGCATGAAAAAACGCGTAGTGATCACGGGCGCGGGCATTGTCTCGTGCATTGGTAACGATTTGGCAACCGTGGAGACTTCCCTGCGGGAAGGCCGCTCCGGCATCAAAGCCATGCCCCAGTTCTCCGAACTGGGCATGCGCAGCCAAGTGGCCGGTATTCCCGAGATCGACGTGGAAGCACGCATTGACCGCAAGCAATTGCGTTTCATGGGTGATGCGGCGGCCTATGCCCAGATCGCCTTGGAAGACGCGATCGCCCAGGCCGGCCTGACCCCCGAGATGGTGAGCCACCCCCGCACGGGTTTGATCATGGGCTCGGGTG
>JAEYRT010000162.1 GCA_023435325.1 Pseudomonadota bacterium
GTGTTCATCACCGCCAGCGACTGGGCGGCAAAGGCTTCGTTGAGCTCGTACCAGTCGATGTCCTGCGAGTTGATACCGGCATAGCGCAGCGCAGCAGGAATCGCCTCGATGGGGCCGATGCCCATGATCTCTGGTGGCACACCGCGCGCGGCAAAGCTCACAAAGCGCGCCAGCGGGGTCAGGCCAAACTGCTTAACGGCCTTTTCGCTGGCCAGAATCAAGGCGCCAGCGCCATCGCTGGTCTGCGAAGAGTTGCCCGCCGTGACCGAGCCACGCGCCGCAAACACGGGTTTGAGTTTGCCCAGCGCTTCCAGCGTGGTGTCAGGGCGTGGGCCTTCGTCCAGGTTCACGGTACGGGTCTTGGTGATGACGTCGCCATTGGCCAGGTTGGGCAGGCGCTCGACGATCTCTATTGGCGTGATTTCGTCGGTGAACTCACCCGCTTGCTGCGCCTTGATCGCACGCAGGTGCGACTCCAGCGCAAACGCATCCTGCTGCTCGCGCGTCACCTTCCATTGCTGTGCGACCTTCTCCGCCGTCAAACCCATGCCGTAGGCAATGCCCACGTTCTCGTCTTTGACGAAAACTTCTGGGTTAAACGAAGGCTTGTTGCCGCCCATGGGCACCATGCTCATGGACTCTGCGCCACCGGCGATCAGCACGTCAGCTTCACCGACGCGAATGCGATCTGCCGCCATCTGGATGGCAGAAATGCCGGACGCGCAAAAACGGTTCACGGTGATACCGCCCACGGGATGATCAAACGCCAGGCCCATGGCAATACGCGCCATGTTCATGCCCTGCTCACCTTCGGGGAAAGAGCAGCCAATGATGGCGTCTTCAATCGCCTTGGGGTCCAGCGTGGGCACTTGCTGCATGGCCGACTTGATCGATGCCACCAGCAGATCGTCGGGACGGGTGTTCTTGAAGTAACCGCGGCCCGAACGACCGATGGGCGTGCGCGTGGCGGCAACGATGTACGCGTCTTGTACTTGTTTCATGGAGCTATCTCCTTGGTATTGGAACTCCTTCCCCCTCTGGGGGAAGGTGGGGATGGGGGCCGCTCGCCGAAGCCATTGAGCTGATGCTTGATCGCCTGTAGCAGCCCATCCAAACGATGGAACGGTGCATCCGATGCAAACCGCATCACAGCAAAACCCTGCGCCTGAAAAAATGCATCACGTCGTGCGTCATATGCTTGATGCTGCTGATGTTGGGAGCCATCAAGCTCCACAATCAACTTTGGCTGCAAGCATGCAAAGTCAGCGACGTAACTGCCCAACGGATGCTGACGGCGAAACTTCACACCCAGTTGTTCGCCACGCAAAGCGTCCCAGAGCTTGCGCTCTGCATCGGTCATTGCGCTGCGCAATACACGCGCATTGCGGCGAGCAGGCAGGGTGGCTTGGTTTTGCATGGCCTTTGAAATGCGTGAGATGCGCTGTGCTGGCCCCCACCCTCGCCCTCCCCCAGAGGGGGAGGGAATCAAGCGGCGAAGACACAGCAGCTTCATCAGTTGCGAACAGGCTTGCCCGTATTGAGCATCCCCAAAATCCGCTCATGCGTCTTGGGCTGCCCAATCAAATGGCAGAACGCCTTGCGCTCCAGCGCCAGCAGGTATTCCTCGGTCACCAGCGAATTGGCTTCCACTTCACCACCACACACAATCTCGGCGATCAGCGTGGCAATCTTGAAGTCATAGGCGCTGATAAAGCCGCCATCGCGCATGTTCACGAGCTGTGCCTTGATGGTGGCAATGCCGCTGCGGCCGGCCACAGGGAACATACGTTTCAGAGGCGGGCGCCAGCCGCCAGCCGCCATGCTCTTGGCTTCGTTGATGGCAGTGAACAGCACCTCGTCCTTGTGGGGCACGATGATGTCGGAATCCAGCAGATAACCCAGCTTGCGCGACTCGATGGCCGATGTACCGACCTTGGCCATGGCCGCAGCGGTGAAGCCCTCGGTCAGGAAAGGCAGCAAATCCTTGCCGGTGCTGGCCCTGGCGTTTTCCGCAGCGCGGCGGGCGATGTAGGTCAGGCCACCGGCACCAGGGATCAGGCCGACGCCCACTTCCACCAGACCGATGTAGCTTTCCATGTGGGCCACGCGGCGGGCCGAGTACACGGCCAGCTCGCAGCCTCCTCCCAGCGCCATGCCGTGAATCGCTGCCACCACAGGCACTTGGGCGTAGCGGATGCGCATCATCAGATTTTGCAGTTCCGCTTCAATGCTATCGATGGCATCGGCACCACCAATCAAGAAAGCAGGCATGGTCGCTTCCAGGTCCGCACCGACGCTGAACGGTGCATCGCCGGACCAGATCACCATGCCCTGGAAGTCTTGCTCAGCCGTATCGACGGCCTCCATCAGTCCTTCCATGACTTCGGGGCTGATGGCGTGCATCTTGTTTTTGATGCTGGCGATCAGAATTTCGCCGTCCAGTGTCCAGGTGCGCAGCGCCTTGGATTCGAACAGGGTCGTGCCTGCAGTCTTCCAGTCGGGCAGGCTGGTTTCGCCCAGCAGGCGCTCGGGGAACAGCTGGCGTTCATACACGGGCAGCACGCGGCGGGGCACAAACTTGCCTTGCGAGGGGCTCCACGAGCCTTCGGCGGTGTGCACGCCACCGGCTTCGGCCACCGGGCCTTCAAACACCCACTTGGGCAGCGGCGCTTTGCTCAGCGCCTTGCCTGCGTCGATGTCTTCTTGAATCATCTTGGCCACTTCCAGCCAGCCTGCTTCTTGCCACAGCTCGAACGGGCCTTGCTTCATGCCAAACCCCCAGCGCATGGCCTGATCCACATCACGTGCAGATTCGGCAATGGTCTCCAGATGAATGGCGGCGTAGTGAAAGCCGTTGCGCAGGATGGCCCACAGGAACTGGCCGGGCGCACCTTCGGCGTTGCGCAGCAACTTCAGACGCTCGGCTGCGGGCTTTTTGAGCATGCGGGCGTAGACCGCGTCAGCCTTCTGGCCGCCGGGAATGTAGTCTTCGCTGTCCAGCTCGAACTGCAGAATCTCGCGGCCCACCTTCTTGTAGAAACCGGCCTTGGTCTTTTGGCCCAGGTGTCCCAGCTCCAGCAACTTTTGCAGCACGGCAGGCGTGCCAAAGCTGTCGTAGAAGGGGTCGGTCTCGATGCTCAGGTTGTCCTGCAGCGTCTTGATCACGTGGGCCATGGTGTCCAGTCCCACCACATCGGCGGTGCGGAAGGTGCCGCTGGAAGCGCGGCCAAGCTTCTTGCCCGTCAGGTCATCGACCACGTCGTAGGTCAGCCCGAAGTTTTCCACTTCCTTCATCGTGGCCAGCATGCCGGCAATACCGATGCGGTTGGCGATGAAGTTGGGCGTGTCCTTGGCACGCACCACGCCCTTGCCCAGGCCGCTGGTCACAAAGGCTTCGAGCTGGTCCAGCACTTCAGGTTCGGTGGTGGGTGTGGCAATCAGCTCCACCAGCGGCATGTAGCGCGGAGGGTTGAAGAAGTGGATGCCGCAAAAGCGTGGCTTGATCGCTTCGGGCAACGCCTCAGACAGCTTGGTGATTGACAGGCCCGAAGTGTTCGACGCCACCAGCGCGTGCTTGGCAACGAACGGCGCGATCTTGGTGTAGAGGTCCAGCTTCCAGTCCATGCGCTCGGCAATCGCTTCGATCACCAGGTCGCATTGCTTGAGCAGCTTGAGGTGTTCTTCGTAATTCGCAGGCTGGATCAGGTCTGCATCTTCAGCCACGCCAATGGGCGATGGCTTGAGTTTTTTCAGATTGGCAATCGCCTTTTCTGCAATGGCGCTCTTGGGGCCTTCTTTGGCGGGCAGGTCAAACAAAATGACCGGCACCTTCACATTTACCAGATGGGCGGCAATCTGCGCCCCCATCACGCCGGCACCAAGCACGGCGACTTTTTTCACATTGAATCGGGACATGGGATTGGTTCCATGAAATGCTGCCCATGTGCCTGCATAGCACCCCACCAGGTTGGTGCTATGCAGGCCGGGACAACGTTGTTCTTGGGGGTGGCTTTTACTGCACGCGCACCCAGGTCTGGGTGCGTCCGAATGGGCCAATGGAGCCGCGTACATCCAGCTTGCTGCCGCCGTCCACAGGTGTCAGGCGCAATGTGTAGGTTTTGCCGTTTTCAGGATCGAGGATCTTGCCGCCTTCCCAGACTTCCTTGCCCTCGGCCTGCTTGGCACCACGGATGATTTCCAGGCCCACGATCTTCTGGTCCTTGCGGTCGTCCGTGCACTGGTCACACACGGCGTTGAGATCGGCACCTTCGCGCAGGATGCGCTCGACCTTGCCGGTCAGCACGCCGCCGTTGTCAGTGATGCGCACTTCGGACTTGGGCGCGCCAGTCTTGTCGTCCAGACTTTTCCACAGGCCCACTGGTGTCATCTGCGCCATGGCAGGCGCACCGAAAGCTACAAAAACCAGAGCTGCTAACGCTTTAATCATGGGAATCTCCGTATCAAATACTTTCACATTGAAGGAAATACGCGCGCTTGCAGCTATTTAAGCAAGAGCAGCATCCGTATCCATCAACACCTTGCTGCCGGCACGGGCGGTACGCATCAGCGTTGCGGTCTCCGGGAACAGCTTGGCAAAGTAAAAACGTGCGGTTTGCAGCTTGGCCTGATAGAAGGGATCGGTGTTGCCAGCGGCAATCTGGCGCAGCGCCACCTGGGCCATGCGGGCAAACAGGTAGCCAAACACCAGGTGACCTGCCACACGCAGATAGTCCACGGAAGCCGCGCCCACTTCGTCGGGGTTTTGCATGCCCTTGAAGCCGATTTCGGTGGTGAACTTGGTCATCTGGTCGCCCAGCATGGCGATGGGGTTGATGAACTCAGCCATCTTCTCGTTCACACCCTCTTCTTCCACCAGTTGTGCCACCAGCTTGCCAAACTTCTTCAGGGTGGCACCCTGGTTGCCCAGCACCTTGCGGCCCAGCAGGTCCAGCGCCTGCACACCGTTCGTGCCTTCGTAGATCATGTTGATGCGGTTGTCGCGCACGAACTGCTCCATGCCCCACTCTTTGATAAAGCCGTGGCCACCAAACACTTGCTGGCAGGCAGTGGTGGAAATCCAGCCGTTATCGGTCAGGAAGGCCTTGACGATGGGGGTCAGCAGCGCCACCAGATCGGCGCTGTCCTTGCGCACCTTTTCGTCTGGGTGGTTCAGTTCTTTGTCGATCAGCAGCGCGCAGAAAGTCGACAGCGCACGGCCACCTTCGGCATAGGCCTTGGCCGTCAGCAGCATGCGGCGCACATCGGGGTGCACGATGATGGGGTCGGCAGGCTTGTCCTTGGCCTTGGTGCCAGACAGGCTGCGCATCTGCAGGCGGTCCTTGGCATAGGCCAGCGCGTTCTGGTAGGCCACTTCGGTGAGACCCAGCGACTGGTTACCCACGCCCAGGCGGGCGGCATTCATCATCACGAACATGGCTTGCAGGCCCTTGTTGGGCTGGCCCACCATTTCGCCTACGGCGTCTTCCATCACGATCTGGGCGGTGGCATTGGCCTTGATGCCCATCTTGTGCTCCAGACCACCGCAGTAAATGCCGTTGCGCTCACCGATAGAGCCATCGGCGTTCACCTTGTACTTGGGCACCACGAACAGGCTGATGCCCTTGGAGCCCGCAGGTGCGTCCGGCAGGCGCGCGAGCACCAGGTGCACGATGTTGGAGGTGAAGTCGTGCTCACCGGCCGAGATGAAGATCTTGTTGCCCGTGATCTTGTAGGTACCGTCGGCCTGGGGTTCAGCCTTGGTGCGCAGCAGGCCCAGGTCGGTGCCGCAGTGGGGCTCGGTCAGGCACATGGTGCCGGTCCATTCGCCGCTGGTCAGCTTGGGCAGGTACTTGGCCTTCAGTTCGTCAGAGCCGTGTG
>JAEYRT010000122.1 GCA_023435325.1 Pseudomonadota bacterium
CCCGTTCCCATGCCAGCCAACAACCAGGTCAGTGCAGCAGATGCGCAAAAACTCGCCACTTGGGTGCTGACGCTGAAATAAGCCAATAAGCCCTACGCCAGCGCCAGCGCCAGAACCATTCCATGACAACTGCCAGTCAGTTCATTCACTGACTGGCATTTTTTCTTTGGAAACTTGTCCGGAATCTTTTTATTGATAGCTGGCCACGCTGGAAGGACAAGCATTTCAGATAGTTTTCTACCTGAAACCAGCTGTTGGTCAGCGTTTACAGCTCTCTTTTTTTCAGGAACGCAAATCGCGCGGGGTGACATCCAGGGGATCTATATTGTCTGCCGGGTGCGCGGGTGCAGCCACAGACGTAGGCGTAGCCGCAGACGCAGACGCAGTGCGCGTACGCAACTGTTGCTCCAGCTGGCCGACATAAGCAGCCGTGGAGTTGTCGCTCTCCTGCGCGCGGGCATGCAGATGCGACTCCAGCACGTCGATGCGCTCCATCAGGCGACGCTCTTCTTCCCGGTGCAGATTTTCCACCGCAAGCCGCAACTCCGTGAAACGCGAGGCTTCCGCCTTGTCAGCCAGTTCACGCTGCGCCGCCATTTCCTTGGAATGGGCACGCGCCTCCATTAGCCAGGCCCCCTGCATGGCAATCACATAGGCAATAAAGACAATCGCCATCAATGCGGTCAATCCCATCAAGATCAGGCCCAGCGGAGCCTCCAGCGTGGTAAAGCCCAGCGACGTGGGTACGTTCTGCGCCAAATAGGGAAAATTGAAGAAAGCCAGTACACCGATCAGCACAATGATCAAGACCAGCAATGCAATACGAGACTTCATAGCCATTTCCTTTGCAATTTAGTTGCTCTGGTTTGTACCTCAATATTCACTGCAAATGGCGCCAGTGTCCTGCTCAAGTTGAACCATCCGAATTCCTACAACACCAAAAGCCGCCCGAGGGCGGCTGTGTGGTCACGCTGCGCAGCTTCGCTGCTGCTGGGATCAATTGGTCTTTGCCAATTGATCAAGACGCAATAGTTTTGCCGGTGCAAGCACCGTCAACCCAGCCATTGCGCTAGCGCTGTGCAGCTTCGCTGCTGCTTGGATCAATTGGTCTTTGCCAATTGATCCAAGATGGCTGGGTTTTCCAGGGTGCTGGTGTCTTGTGTGATGGCTTCGCCCTTGGCAATGGAACGCAGCAGGCGGCGCATGATCTTGCCGCTGCGGGTCTTGGGCAGATTCTCGCCAAAGCGGATATCTTTGGGTTTGGCGATGGGGCCAATCTCCTTGGCCACCCAGTTGCGCAGTTCATTGGCAATCTGCTTGGCTTCCTCGCCCACCGGCAAGGGGCGCTTGAGCACCACGAAAGCGCAAATGGCTTCGCCCGTCATATCGTCCGGGCGGCCAACCACCGCGGCTTCGGCCACCAGATCGGTCTTGGCTACCAGGGCAGATTCAATTTCCATCGTGCCCATGCGGTGGCCCGAGACATTGAGCACATCGTCAATACGTCCCGTGATGCGGAAATAACCACGGTCTTCGCTGCGTACCGCACCATCACCGGCCAGATAGGTTTGACCGCCCAGTTCTTCCGGGAAATAGCTTTTCTTGAAACGCGCTGGATCACCCCAGATATTGCGAATCATGCTGGGCCAGGGCCGCTTGACCACGAGCATGCCTCCTGCGCCATGGGGCATGTCATTGCCGGTTTCATCGACGACAGCAACCATGATGCCAGGCAGTGGCAAGGTGCAGGAACCTGGCACCAACGGTGTGGCACCGGGCAACGGTGTGATCATGTGACCGCCATTTTCCGTTTGCCAGAATGTATCGACGATAGGACAACGCTCGCCCCCCACATTCTTGTAGTACCACATCCAGGCTTCAGGATTGATGGGTTCACCCACACTGCCGAGGATGCGCAAGCTCGACAGATCCCAATTCTTGGGGTGCACCTTCTCGTCGGTTTCCGCCGCTTTGATGAGCGAGCGAATGGCAGTGGGCGCGGTGTAGAAAATGGTGCAGCCATGGCGCTCGATCATTTGCCAGAAGCGCCCTGCGCTCGGGAAAGTGGGCACGCCTTCAAACACGATCTGCGTTGCACCTGCGGCCAGTGGTCCGTAGGCCACGTAGGTATGGCCTGTGATCCAGCCGATATCTGCCGTGCACCAGAAGACATCATCGGGTTTCAGGTCGAATGTCCACTCCACCGTCTGCTTGGCCCACAGCATATAACCGCCAGTGGCGTGCTGCACGCCCTTGGGCTTGCCCGTTGATCCGCTGGTGTAGAGGATGAACAAAGGATGCTCGGCTTCCACTGGCACTGCGGGGCAGTGCGTGCTCTGGCCTTGAAGCAGCATGTCAAACGTCATATCGCGCTCGGGCTGCATATGACATTCTGTGGCCGTACGCTGGAACACAAAAACATGCTTGACGGCATCACAGCCGCCCATGGCCAAGGCTTCATCCACAATGGCTTTCAGGGGCAACTCCTTGCCGCCGCGCATCTGGTAATTGGCCGTGATGACGGCGCTGGCCCCCACATCCACGATGCGCTCTTGCACCGCCTTGGCAGAAAATCCGCCAAACACCACGGAATGCGTGGCCCCCAGGCGCGCACATGCCTGCATTGCCACGACGCCCTCGATCGTCATGGGCATGTAAATCAGTACCCGGTCACCTTTTTGTATGCCCTGGGCCTTCAGGCCATTGGCGAACTGCGCCACACGCTCCAGCAGTTCGCGGTAAGTCACCTTGGTCACCTGTCCATCATCGGCTTCAAAAATGATGGCAGTTTTGTTTTCGACCGCGGTGCCCATGTGCTTGTCCAGGCAATTGGCACTGGCATTGAGCTCGCCATCGGCAAACCAGCGGTAAAAGGGCGGCTGGCTTTCATCCAGCACCTGGGTGAAAGGCTTGCTCCACACCACATTCTCATGCGCCAGACGCGCCCAGTAGCCTTCGTAATCACGCTGCGCTTCGGCACACAGGGCTTCATAGGCGGCCATCCCCGAGATTCGAGCGGCCTGCTGGGTCGCTTCAGAAGGGGGGAAAACCCGGTTTTCCACCAACACCGATTCAATCGCAGAACTAGGTGCGCTCATAGTTTGTCTCCTTGCTCTTGTGAGGTTTCTTTGCGAGCAAATGTCAGCCGCAGCACTTACATACCACTGACTTGCTGCCCGTTGGCAATTGGGAATGGTAATAACGAGAGATGAACAAGGGTAAACACCCATATCACTCCTAAAATCGCTGCCCTGTTGCATCGTGCGCAGATTGGTTTTTCTCTCAATTCCCTCGTTCCTTTATGCCCTCTTTTGACCCGCATCCCGAGTCATCTTCTCCCTCCCAAGCTTCCTCTCCCATGCGTCCTTTACCCAGTTTGATTTTCGCCAGCCGCTGGCTGCAGCTACCTTTGTATCTCGGACTGATTGCCGCACAAGGGGTTTACGTATGGCATTTCCTTTTGGAGCTATGGCACTTGGTGGAAGCCGCTTTTGGCAGCCAGGATGCCCTGCAGGCCCTGGTCAACAATATCGGCTACAAACCCGATGCACCCCTGACAGGCCTGAATGAAACCATCATCATGCTGGTGGTGCTGGCCCTGATCGATGTGGTCATGATCTCCAATTTGCTGATCATGGTGATCGTGGGCGGTTATGAAACTTTTGTCAGCCGCCTCGGCCTGGACAGCCACCCCGATCAACCCGAATGGCTGGACCATGTCAACGCTTCGGTGCTCAAGGTCAAGCTGGCGCTGTCCATCATCGGCATCAGCTCCATCCACCTGCTCAAAACCTTCATCAATGCAGGCAATTACGATGTCAAGGTTTTGATGTGGCAAACCATCATTCACGCCGTGTTTTTACTCAGTGCGCTGGCCATTGCCTATACCGACAAGCTGATACACAGCAGTCACCATCACGCACACTAAGCGCTCACTTCAAAGAGAAACACACAACCCGGCATTGCCGGGTTTTTTCTTGTTTTTTGAAAGCTTTTGACAGCATGAAATGACGCGTTGCAAGCCGATCCTGACACATCAATATTCGCCTCAGAAATCCATTATTGACAACCATATATCAAATACTTATAATACCCCCTCTATTAACAACCTGCCATGCAGGTAATCAAGGTGGAAACCACCTTGATTGACCCGGTGTCCGGGCTGCACTTCGCAGCTTTCTGGCACCACAGCGCCGGATCTCTGGCACTGATGCACGGACATGTTTGGATCAAGTGACGCACATCGTTTTGTGCGCTGCCTCTGCCCTCTCTCGCGGCCCTTGCGCACCTCACGCTGCCATTCGGGCCCGGTCTATCCCTTTACTTCGGCGCACTGCAAGTGCGATGCGCCGGTGCATCGGTTGCTGTCTTCCGGCTTCGCGTGTAGGCCGTCCAAGTTCCGCTTGTGACGTGGCTGCACTGTGTGTAACCCCCAAGAACAACTTCAGGGAGGACAACCAGTGGCCAAACAAATTCGCATTGAGAACGTCTTCAAGGTGTTTGGTGATCACCCCAAACAGGCCTTGGACCTCGTGCGCCAAGGGCTTTCCAAGCAACAAATCCTCGAACGCACCGGCCAATCCATCGGTGTTTTCGATGCCAACTTCACCATTGAAGCCGGCGAAATCTTCGTCGTCATGGGCTTGTCGGGTTCTGGCAAATCCACTCTGGTGCGCATGCTGAATCGATTGATCGAACCCACCAGCGGTCGCATCGTGATCGATGGTCAGGACATCAATACGCTGAATGACAAAGACTTGCGCGATTTGCGCCGCAAGGATGTTTCGATGGTGTTCCAGTCCTTTGCACTCATGCCCCACATGACCGTGCTGGACAACACGGCATTCGGCCTGGAAATGGCAGGCGTCGACCAAGCCACCCGTCAGCAGGCAGCACAGGCTGCCCTGGAACAGGTCGGCCTGGCTGGCTGGGGTGCCAGCTATCCCGACGAACTCTCGGGCGGCATGCAGCAGCGCGTCGGTCTGGCACGTGCGCTGGCATCCGACCCCTCCATCCTGTTGATGGATGAAGCCTTCTCGGCGCTTGATCCCATCATCCGCACGGAAATGCAGTCAGAGTTGCTGCGCCTGCAAGAGCAGAAACGCCGTACCATCGTTTTCATCTCGCACGATCTGGATGAAGCCATGCGCATCGGTGATCGCATTGCCATCATGAAAGACGGACAAGTCATTCAGGTCGGCACACCAGACGAGATTCTGCGCAGTCCGGCCAATGACTACGTGCGCAGCTTTATCAAGGGAGTGGATGCAGCGGCCGTATTCAAGGCATCCGATATTGCACGTCAAGCTCTGACCATTGTTTCCGAGCACAGTGACCGCGGTTGTCGCGCTGCGCTGCGCCTGATTGAAGAGTCGGACCGCGACCATGCCTATGTGCTCAATGCGCGCCGCCGTTTTCTGGGTGTGGTGTCTGCCCAGTCGCTGCGCGATGCCCTGCATGGCCGTGAAGGCATGCTGGGGCTACAACAGGCCTTCATCGACAACGTCCGCCCGCTCGATGCATCCACGCCAGTGGCCGATCTTTTTGGGCCAATGGCAAGCGCACCCTGCCCATTGCCCGTGATCGGCGAAGACAACAAGTTTCTGGGAGTCATCAGTCGCACGACCATGTTCCGCTTCCTGGATCGTGACACGCCCCCCGTTCCACCGCCACAAGTGGCTCAGCCTCCGATCACGCTCAACCCCTTGTTTCCCTTAGGTGAAGCTGACTCGCCCACCGTGTTGAAAGAACACGCTGATGAGCACACCACCGCACGACAAGGAGAACAGGCATGAATCAAGCAACCGACAACAATCCCTGGAGCTCTGCTGCACCTGCAGCCGCAGATCCCTGGGCCAGCGCAGGCACTGTCGATAACGCTACCGATCCCTGGGGAGCCGCCAGTGGCGAAGCCACTGAATCAGGCAGCAGCACGGACTGGCTGGCTGCCGACAGCACCTCCAGCACCGAAGCACCGCTGAGCATGTGGGACCAGCTGTGGTCTGATGGCTTGCCCATTGAGACTTGGATCAACCAAGGACTGGACTGGGTAGTGGACAACTTCCGCCCGTTTTTCCAGGCTGTACGCGCTCCCATCGATGCCACTTTGACAGGCGTGGAACAGTTGATGCTGGCGCTGCCTTGGCCAGTTCTCACGGCATTGATTGCCTTGCTGGCCTGGCAGTTTGCAGGACGCAGTCTGGCCATTGGCGCAGCCCTGGCACTGGCGGCCGTCGCCGTCCTGGGCATTTGGCCCGAAGCCATGGTGACACTGTCCCTGGTGCTGACATCGCTGGCATTTTGTATCGTGATTGGGCTGCCCCTGGGCATTTTGATTGCGTCCAGTGACAGTGCCCAGCGTTGGACACGCCCGGTACTGGATGCCATGCAGACCACACCTGCCTTTGTCTATCTGGTGCCAGTGGTGATGCTGTTCGGTATCGGCAACGTGCCCGGCGTGATCGTCACCATCATTTTTGCCCTGCCTCCCCTGGTGCGCCTGACCAACCTGGGCATTCGCCAGGTTCGTCCCGATTTGATCGAAGCCAGCCGTGCCTATGGTGCCTCACCCTGGCAGTTGCTGTGGAAAGTGCAGCTGCCTCTGGCCATGCCCAACATCATGGCCGGTATCAACCAGGCCTTGATGCTGTCGCTGTCCATGGTGGTGATCGCTTCCATGATTGCCGTCGGTGGTCTGGGCCAGATGGTGTTGCGAGGCATTGGCCGTCTGGACATGGGTCTGGCCACAGTAGGTGGTCTGGGAATTGTCTTGCTGGCCATCGTGCTGGACCGCATCACCCAGGCCATGGGTCAGCCGCATCGCAGTGGTGAACGCTGGTGGCACCGGGGTCCATTGGGCTTGTTGTTCAAGCCCCGAAAGACGCCTTAAAACTCATAGCTTTCAGCTCTTTCCCCATAAGAGCTGAAGCCTTATTTCACTCATATTTCCAAGGAGAACGACGATGACAAGTATGAAGCACACCCACCGCACCCTGGTCGTAGCCACCGGCGCACTCGCCCTGTCCTGTGCCAGCGCATTTGCCAATGATCAACCCGGCAAGGGGGTGAAGGTCTATCCGCTTAAGAGTTCGATTGCCGAAGAAACCTTCCAGACCCTCTTGGTGTCCAAGGCGCTGGAACAACTGGGCTATGAAGTTGCGCCCATCAAGGAAGTCGAGTACCCCACAGCCCACTTGGCCATTGGAAATGGCGACGCCACTTTCATAGCTACGCACTGGAACCCCTTACACGCGGACTACTATAAGAACTCCGGTGGCGATGCCAAACTTTTCCGCAAAGGCGTGTATTCCGACAATGCGGCTCAGGGCTATTTGATCGACAAGCAAACAGCGGATGCCCACAAGATCACCAACATCGACCAACTCAAGGACCCAAAGATCGCCCAGCTGTTTGATGCGGACGGCGACGGCAAGGCCGACCTGACCGGCTGTAACCCAGGATGGGGCTGTGAAGCCATGATCGAGCATCACCTGGATGCCTACAAGCTGCGCGACACAGTCACTCATCAGCAAGGCACCTACTCGGCCTTGATTGCTGACACCATCGCCCGCTACAAGTCTGGCAAGCCCGTTCTTTACTTCACCTGGACGCCTTATTGGGTCAGCAATGAACTCAAGCCCGGCAAGGATGTCGTATGGCTGGAAGTGCCTTTCTCCTCAGCACCTGGGGAGCAAAAGGGCACAGACACCAAACTGCCCAATGGCAAGAACTATGGTTTCGTCGTGAATAAACAGCACATCCTGGCCAACAAGGCATGGGCGGAAAAGAACCCCGCTGCCGCCAAGCTGTTTGAGATCATGCAACTGCCCGTGGGCGACATCAATGCCCAAAACTACATGATGAGCAAAGGCCAAAACAAGCCTGCGGACATTGATCGCCATGTTGATGGCTGGATCAAAGCCCACCAAAAAACTTTTGACAGCTGGATCCAACAAGCTTTGGCTGCAGCCAAGTCCTAAACCTTTTTTGTACGGCGCTGTACGAATGCAGGCGCCGTTTTTTTTGGACCTTTCGCCCAATCACACTAAGGAGCCCCCCTCAGGATGAGCAAGACTTTGCAAACGCTGACCGCCCGACCCATTACCTCTGCCCCTTCTTCTGCACAGCGTCGTTTACTGCTCAGAAGTTCGGCAGCTGCAGCCACCCTAGGTTTGCTGCATCCCGCTGCATGGGCTGCAGGCCAGAATTTGCCAAGCTCCTCGCGACCCGGCCAAGGCGTGACGGTGCGTCCACTCAAAAGTGCATTGATTGAAGAGAACTTTCAGACCTTGCTGGTTATGAAGGCGCTGGAGCAGTTGGGCTACGACGTCAAACCCTGGGAAGAGCTGGACTACCCATTGATTCACATTGCAGTGGCCAATGGAGAAGCGACGTTCATTGCCAATCACTGGAACCCCCACCATGCGGAGTTTTACCTACGCGCAGGGGGTGATGAAAAGCTCTCACGCAAAGGGGTTTACGCCTCTGGCGCTGTACAGGGCTACATGATGGACAAGAAAACCGCTGATGCCTATGGCATCACCCACCTCGACCAACTGAAAGACCCCGCACTGGCCAAACTGTTTGATGCCGACGGCGATGGCAAAGCCGACCTCATCGGCCCCAACGCAGGTTGGGGTGCAGAGGCCGTGGTGATACACCAAATTGAAACATTTGGCCTTCAAAAAACAGTGCACTACGTCTACGGCAATTACCCAGCACTGATTGCCGATACCTTAGCCCGGTTTAAAGCAGGCAAGCCTGTTTTGTACTACGCATGGACGCCTTTTTGGCTAAGCAATGTGCTGCGCCCCGGCCAGGAGGTGATTTGGCTGCAAGTGCCATTTTCGTCCATGCCGGGTGTGCAAGCGGGTACTGACACCCAGCTGCCCAACGGCAATAACTACGGCTTTCCGCTGAACAATCAATACATTGTTGCCAACAAGGCCTGGACGGCGCAGCACCCTGCTGCGGCCAAGCTATTTGAGGTGATGCAAATTCCGCTCAATGACATTAGCCGACAAAACCAGCTGATTCACCAAGGCCAAAACAAGCCTGCGGACATTGAGCGCCATGTTGATGGCTGGATCAAAGCCCACCAAAAAACCTTTGATGGCTGGCTGGCCCAAGCACGCGCGGCTGCTAAGTAAAGCGATAGGCAACATGAACATAGGAGGGCTTGCTTGCCCTCCTATTTTTGTATGCAAGCGCTACCTGAGTGATCTGCTTGCCCAAGCTGCACATGGACCGCCTCGGATTACACCCATAATCCATACACATTCTGTTTCCAGTACTTACGACCATGAGCAACAACGCCACCACCCAACCCCAAGGCACTGACGAACTATTGCTCAGCCTGTGCAACTCCGTCACACGTGTGCTGAATGTGGCAACCAACTGCCAAGTTCAATACTCCGGCATGGTGCAGCGCATTCAGAAGACCTATCTCAAGCCCGATATCGGTTGCTTCGTTCTTTTTGATGGCGGCTTTTCCGGTCTTGTCATCATTAATTTCTCTGCCGCTGCGGCCATGGAGCTGTATCGCAGCTACCTGCTGAACATGGGGATCTCGGAAAACGACCTGGCCAGCTCCCATACGTCTGACGAAGTCAGCAACGTCATGGGTGAGTTGATGAATCAGGTTGTAGGGGACTTCACCGGCAAGGTGCGTCGTGAACTGCAAACCCATATCACGCAGAACCAGCCCAAAATGCTGGTGCTGAACAAGCAGGTACAACTGAGTGTGGACGCCAACTTGGATAATCCGGAAGCTCGTCGGGTCACGTTCTACACTGCAGCCAACAATATTTTTTACTTGGAACTGGCCGTAGACAATACGGAATTCATCAAGCTGCACGACTTTGATGCCAATGAAGTGGTTGACCCAGACTCCATCATGGACCAAGCCGCCAGCGCAAAGTCATCAAACCATACAGCACCTGCCCCCGAAAATAGCGGAGATGATGGCGAAACCGAGGCCCTGCTCAAATCTCTCGGCATGTAATGGCAAGTCCGGCAACGCAGCGGCGTGCAAAATAATGTTCACTTGCTTGACATTTGCATTTAGACAAAGATACCGACATTGCTTTCGCAATAATTCTTGAATTGAATGTGCCAAGCGTGCTTGATGCAGACGACTGTTTAGATTGCTCCACTTCCGTGCATGACGTAGCCCATGACTTCAAACCCTGGCTTGGTTGAAACCACCCGTTCTGACTCGACTTCTCCTCCAGAGCTAGAACGGTTGCTACGGGAGCAACAGGCAGTGCTGGACAGTGCTGGCGTCGGTATTGCCTTTATCAAAAGCCGTGCCGTTGTGCGTTGCAATCCCCATTTCGCGAGAATTTTCGGCTTTGCTGATCCGGAGCAAGTCGTTGGCATACGCAGCGCCAGCTTGCATCCGTCACTTGAAGATTTCAAATCTCTAGGGCGCAGTGCCTACCCCGATCTCACCAAAGGCAATACTTTCAGAACTGAACGTCGCTTGCGCCGCAAAGGTGGTCACCTGTTCTGGGCCAAACTGACAGGACACCTGATCAACCCGGCCGCCCCTCAGGAAGGTTCTGTCTGGATCATCGACGACATTGACGAGGAGCAGCGTACAAAAGTATTGCTGAGCTCTGTACTCCGCGAAAAGCAGCTGCTTTTCGAAGCTGCTGCCGTAGGTATCGCCTATTTTCGCCAGGGTGCGCTGACGCACTGCAACCCCCATCTAGGCGTCATGCTGGGTTACACCCCTGAAGTGCTACTGGAGCTCACCAATGTGCCTGCCAGCATTCCAGCCGCCAGTGCATCACCGTTGAAAACCTTACTTCAGTTGAGTCTGCACAACCCTCAGCCATTCGAAGGCGAGCTGATCCTGACGCATAGCAATGGGCAGCAGATTGAATGCGAAGCACGTAGCCGCTGGGTCAACCCAATGGATAGCAGCCAAGGCGAAGTCTGGATTCTTGTCGATATCACGGAGCGCAAACGCATACAAGCCATGCTCACCCAGACTCAGGCTGCATTGGAGCGCCAAGTACAAGAGCGCACTACAGCCTTGAGCAACACCATCCAAACCTTGCACCATGAGATGGAAGACCATAAGCGTGTGCAAGAGCGTATCCACTGGATGGCTCACTACGATGCGCTGACTGGTCTACCAAATCGTGCATTTTTAGCCGTCCGCAGCAAGGAAGCCATTGCGCTGGCAGAAGCTAACCAGACCCCGCTGGCTGTCATCTTCTTAGATTTGGACCGCTTCAAGCATGTCAATGACTCGCTGGGCCATAAAGTGGGCGACGCCTTGCTTCAACAAATTGCCAAGCGTCTGCGTGCTGCAGTCCGTGAGAAAGATACAGTGGCTCGCCTGGGGGGTGATGAATTCGTGCTTCTACTGCCCGGTGCGAATGCACAGGGTGCAGCACGCGTAGCAGGCAAATTGCAGGCTGCTTCACAGCAGCCTTATCAAATTGGTCACCATGAATTGAGCATGGCGCCTTCCATGGGGATTGCCCTGTTTCCTCAAGATGGAGACAACATCGAGAGCCTTACCCAGTCTGCCGATGTCGCCATGTATCACGCCAAGCTGGAGGGGCGTAATACCTACCGTTTTTTCACTCCGCAGATGCATGCCAAATCGGTACGCGCCCTGCAGCTTGAAAATGCCATGCGGCGCGCCTTGGAACGCAATGAGTTCACACTGCACTACCAACCTCAAGTATGCCTACGCACTGGCGAGATTCGTAGCGTAGAAGCTCTTTTGCGCTGGTACCAGCCTGATCTTGGCAGCATTTCTCCCGCGGAATTTATCCCCGTTGCTGAAGACAGCGGGCAGATTTTGCAAATTGGTGAATGGGTGCTGCGCCATGCCATCGCTCAATTGCAAGCGTGGCATAAAGCCAATTTCAAGCAGCTGAAAGTAGCTGTCAATTTATCGGCCATTCAGTTTCGTCAGCCACAGCTGCCTGATTTGATTAAGCGCATCTTGTTGGAATCAGAGATAGCTCCTCAGTCCTTGGAACTGGAACTGACAGAAGGCGTGGCGATCAATGACCCCAAGACAGCCACTTTGACCATGGACGCCTTGCGTGCCAGTGGGATATGGCTATCCATTGACGATTTTGGCACTGGCTATTCCTCTTTAAGCCAACTCAAACGCTTCCAGATTTACAAACTCAAGATCGATCGTTCTTTCGTACATGACGTAGACCACGATAGCAACGACAAGGCCATCGTGAGTGCGATCATTCGCATGGCTCAGGCCCTCGGCATGCAAACTACAGCAGAAGGTGTGGAAACGCAGGCACAACTCGATTTTTTACGAGAACAAGGTTGTGACGAAGCCCAAGGGTTCTTGTTCAGCAAACCTTTACCAGCGCGCCAAATCACAGAGTTACTTGATAGCTACACGCCTTGGCAGGCTCCTATCGCCCACGCTATCTATGCGTCAGATCCCGGCTGATTACGCAACTCTTGGCGCCTCAATCTGGCGCTTTCGCCTTCCATTTTTTCCATTTTTCGAGTGATTGCTCTGGAACTTATGCTCCAGAGCCTTTTGTGGCGCATGGTAGTTGCACAGCCACACCAACCTGAGCTACCTAAATTTGGTAGCGCTCGGAAATAGAGATCTCAAAGCCCAAAGAAAAATGCCAAGCAGTGGCTTAACTGACTGGCATGAGGCTTAGAAACGGTTTTTTTAATGGAGATGTCGTGGTTTATGTCCGCTGCCACCACGCGGCCCACTCCCACCACTCCTGGGTGGCAACTTACCAATTTCCAAAGAACTCAGCAAACTGTCAAAGCGCTGCATGAACAGCTTATCGATTTCAGAAACCACGCCTACCAATTCAGAGGCATCAAAGTGGCGTTCCATCATATTAATGACGTCTTGCACCAACATGTCACGTTGCACTTTCATGATGGCAGCTGGATTCGGCCCGACAAACAGCATGACAAAGTCATCACGTGCTTCTTGTGAGCGCTCGCCTTCTTCGTCATCAAATTCAGCATCGTAGAAAGTGACTTCAATCGCCGCCCCCTCCTGGGCCAGTTCGTTTAAGCCCATGCACATGTCATCCAAAGACTGGCGAAAATCCTCGTCACCCGATACTGTCCAACACATTTGCAATGTGCATTCTTTGCTATTGAACTGTATGCCTGGCTCTTCTTCATAGGAGCTGGCTGCCCCTGCTGCCAGAGAATGGGCTCCAGCGTAAGACCACAAAGGCTTCAGCGCTTCTTGCAACTGATCAAACGAAACATCTGGTCGCAGCAGCACTTGGCCATGAACGTGAATTTCAAAGGGAGCGTTGTAACTAGACATGGTTTGCTCTACTGCTTGCAGCAACTTCAGGCTTGAAGCTGCTTATAACTAAATCACTGACGCCATTGTGGCACGTTGTGCCACGTCTTTTCATAGACAAGACTTTAGCTCAGCTGCCATGCTCGAAAAGCGAGCGAAAAAAAAGCCTCCTTTTTGGAAGCTTTGATGTCTGGTGCTCGGGCCGGAATCGAAAGAATGCATATTCTCCTTATAAAACAATGATTCTTTCTTATGACAAATCATAAGTACCAACAAAAATACCAACAATTAAAAATGTACACCGGGGTCTAGTGGGTCACTTCTGGATGGAAATCAACACGCCATTCCTCTTGATTCCCCATCATTTCGATATTTTTCCGCTAAAAGTCCTTAAAAGCTTAGCAAACTTGGCTTCCAAACGGCCTCTGAGTAGCCACGGTAGCGCTTCCGCGCGGTTGCAGGCGGTCCTTGGCGTGTGTCTGCTCCTGGCCGAATCACCGGCTCTACACCTCATTGATGTCAATGGAACCGTCAACCCAATTTCCAGAATGCGGACATTCTTGAAGCCAGTCCAGACTTGAAGCGCTAGCGACAAGACATCCAAACTGCCGCAATAATCCAAGCACAGCGCTCAAATAGACTTCAAAACTTCCAAGGACGAACATGCCAGTTATATCAATCGAAGAATTAAAACAAGTCGTGATTGGCGGGAGTGTCGGTGCTATCTCCATTGATACATCAGTTGTAGAACGTCATCAGTACGGCTTCGAGAGCGGTGTCCTTGCGAAGATGTCTCAGTTCAGCCGGATTGACACAACGCATCTGGCTCTTGACATTGTCCTCCACGAAATGCGTGTACACCTCACGAAGGAGGCAGACCTTGTCCGCAACCAAGTAAAGAATGCGCTTAAGCCGCTCGGAAATTCATGGGGCATAGACAAAGAAAAACGAACTGAAGCGCTTCGTATCTTGTTTGGTGATCAGTCGGGCGGCTCAAGGACGGATGATCGTTTGAAGGAATTTCTCGATGACAGCTCAGCTACCGTCCTCCCTTGTGCTGAATTTGTTGGCTTGTCGGACTTGCTATCGCGATTCATTGAGACAAAGCCACCCTTTGGCAACAAGGAGGCCAAAAAGCACGAATTCCCGGATGCCATCGCATTGTTAGCTCTCGAAGGATGGGCTATCAAGAACGACACAACTGTTATCGCTGTTTCTTCCGATGGAGACTGGAAGCAATTCTGCTCAGAGTCCGAATACATCTACTACGTAGATGACTTAGCACA